>JAYTXS010000084.1:0-2928 GCA_043742845.1 Gammaproteobacteria bacterium | reverse complement strand
CCAAGATGATGGCTGGCGCCTGATGATCATCGGCCGCCGTTTGGAGAGGCTGCAATTCCTGGCGGACCTGCTTGGGCAGCGGCTCGAGCCCGGGGAGGCGCCGACTCAGAGCGAATTGGAATGGCTGCTCGACATCG
Source organism: Gammaproteobacteria bacterium (assembly GCA_043742845.1). Classification (GTDB taxonomy): domain Bacteria; phylum Pseudomonadota; class Gammaproteobacteria; order Steroidobacterales; family Steroidobacteraceae; genus Bog-1198. The sequence continues at coordinate 2,791 of JAYTXS010000084.1, read as the reverse complement.
GCGACAGCACCATCACCTATCGGACGCGTTACCTGGCTGCGCCCACTTTGGGGTCGACCATCGATCTGTTGGTGTTCGATCAGACCAATCCTCGTGCGTTGGCGTTTCAATGGCATGCGATCGAGTATTCCCTGGTGCGGGTGGCCGCGTCGCTCGGCGGTGCGCCAGACGACACGCTGCACGAGTCGGTGGCGCTGATCGAGGAAATGCAGTTGAGCGGCATCGAGGGCGACAGCAGCCGTGCAGTGCGGGCGCGCCGATCTCTGGGGGAGCAACTGCTCGCTCTGTCCGTCGCCGCAGGCAAGCTCTCCGACCGACTGTCCCTGAAGCAATTTACGCTCATCGATGCCGAGATACGCACGATGGCCGCATGAGCGCCGCGATGCGCTATCGCGTGCGTCATCAGACCTCCTATCAGTACGGCGGCGACGTCGCACACTCGCACCAACTGCTACACTTTGCGCCTCGCGACTCGGCCACGCAGGTCTGCCGCTCACGCAGCATAACGCTGGCCCCGGAACCCAGCACGCGCCGTGAGGACGTCGATGCCTTCGGCAATTTCGTCACGCGCCTGGAGTTCGATCTGCCGCACGAGCATCTGGAGGTGCTGGCCGAAGTCCAGGTCGAGGTCAGCGCGCCCAAGGACGTGGTGGCAGCGGATTCTGTTCCCTGGGAGGAAGTCCGCGATGCGCTGTTGTTTACGGGCCGGCCAATGAGCGAGGCGCAACTCGATGCCTGCAGATTTCGCATGGAGTCGAGCTATGTGAGGATCAAGCAGGTATTTGGCGACTACGGCGCAGATTGCTTTGCGCCCGGCAGCACCAACATTCGCACCTCCGCCATCGAGGCATTCGCGGCGCACCGCTCCGCCCGGATCCGATGCGACCTTGCTGGGAGCGGACGCATCGCATGCCTGGGTTTCGGTGTTTTGTCCTCCGTTCGGCTGGATTGATCTCGATCCGACGAACGACGTGCGCGCGGCCACCGATCACATCGTCATCGCTTGGGGCCGCGACTTCGGCGACGTATCGCCGCTGCGGGGAGTCATCGTCGGCGCCGGCCGGCATCGTTTATCGGTTCGCGTTTCGGTCCAGGCGGAGTAGACTCGAAATCACAAAATCAGATTCAGGAGACTTAGGTGGCAAAGCCCAATTATCGTCACGCGAAGAAACAAAAAGAGGCTGCCCGCAAGGCTCGACAGGATGCGAAGCAGCAACGGCGGGCAAGTACCCCGGAAGCCGCTGACGGAGCCGATACGGCCGACGCACCCGCGGAACTTGTGCCCGCCAAGCCCATCGCGTAGCAGGCCGTCGCCGAGACGCGACGGTGCTACGCCGAACTTTGCGCGCCTCCAGCATCACAGTCACGCTCAACAATTGAGGAACAGGCCGGGAAGTCCCGCTGTACCTCGCTTGCGGTCGGGATCTATACTAAAAGCTCTTGCGTTCGCGCGACTCTGGTTGAATCTTATGCAAATTGCGATGATTGGATTGGGACGTATGGGCGCCAACATGGCGCAGCGGCTGATGCGCGGTGGCCATAAGGTTGTGGGTTTCGATCCCGCAGACGCGGCGCGCGCTGCGCTCGAGCAGAAAGGTGCGGAATCGGCCGCGACGCTCGAACAACTGGTAGGCAAGCTGCAGGCGCCGCGCGTGGTATGGCTCATGGTTCCGGCCGGGACAATCACCGACGGCACTATCACCGGTCTGCTGCCGCTGCTGTCCGCCGGTGACACCATCATCGACGGCGGTAATTCGAATTATCTCGACACGAAACGGCGCGCAGCGGCCGTGGCGCAACGCCAGATCAACTATGTGGATTCCGGCACCAGCGGGGGGATATGGGGGCTAGCCGAGGGCTATAGCTTGATGATCGGCGGTGACGAGGCGGTGGTCGAGCGTCTGCGCCCGATTTTCGAGACGCTGGCGCCGGCCAAAGATCAAGGTTGGGGCCGAGTCGGACCGGTCGGGTCCGGGCACTACACCAAGATGATCCACAACGGCATCGAGTACGGAATGATGCAGGCCTACGCCGAAGGGTTTTCCATTTTGCAGCATAAGTCTGAATTCAATTTAGACCTGCATCAAATCGCTGAAATCTGGCGTTACGGCAGCGTGGTGCGCTCGTGGCTGCTGGACCTTACCGCGGACGCATTGGCAAAGAATCCCACGATGAAAGGAATCGCGCCGTATGTGGCCGATTCGGGCGAGGGCCGCTGGACCGTGGCCGAGGCCATCGAATTGGGGGTACCCGCGCCGGTCATCACTGTCTCGCTGCTCGAACGGCTGCGCTCGCGCGACAAGGATTCATTCACCGATAAACTGCTGTCGGCCATGCGCAATCAGTTCGGCGGACATGAAATCAAGAAAGAATAATGGCCAAGAAAAACTGATGCCGATGGGCGCCTTCGCGGTTATTTGCCAATGAGCAAGAAGCCCAATCGGCGCTGCTCGTTAGCACCGGTACGTACCACGCGAAAGCGGATTTGCTCACCCACGGCATGCAATGAATGAGGGCTCGGATCGACGACGATCACCCGGACACCATGCCACGAGACGGCATAGGCGGCAAACCGGTAACCGCCGTTGTCGGTCGCAATGACACTCTCGACCGGCGCCGTGCCGTAAGTCAGGGCCGCCTGCGAGTCGGCAGCTTCTTGTTGGGCCAAGTCCGTGCCCAACTCCACGCTCCCGGTGACCAATCGCAAAGTGCCCTGACCGGCAATCAGCGAACGATACGCAGTGAAAGAGAGGCTATCGCCCTTCTGCAGAATCTCATCCGGCGAGCCCGT
>JAYTXS010000083.1:0-2439 GCA_043742845.1 Gammaproteobacteria bacterium | reverse complement strand
TCAATCCGCGTCGCGCCTATCGCGAGCGCGACCAGACGATCAAATCCCAAGGCGACTCCGGCGCAATCCGGTAAGCCCTCGGCCAATGCCGCCAGCAGGCGTTCATCCAGCGGCGGCTGTACCTGGCCCCGTGCCTGCCGCGTGCGCAAATCCTCAGCGAACCGAGCTCGCTGTTCAGCCCCATCGATCAGTTCGTGAAAGCCGTTCGCCAATTCCACACCGTCGAGAAACAGTTCGAAGCGCGCCGCGACCGGCGGCAGTCCCGGTTTTAATCGGGCCAGCGCAGCCTGCGAGGCGGGGTAATCCACGATGAAGCAGGGTCGCTCTAGCCCTAGCCGGGGGGTGACGACGAACCCCATCAATAGATCGAGCTTGGCGTCGCGGTCGAGTTGCGCGTGGCACTGAATGCCATGACGGGCGGCCGAGTCCATCAATTCCGCGTCGGTTGAAGCGTATGCATCGACGCCGGCATGTTGCCGTAGGGCAGCTGCGTAGGTCAGATGCTCCGCCGGGGCGAGCCGGCGATAGGGAGCCAGCATGTCGCCGATCAGCGCCTCGGCCTCGACCATCAGCTGCGCATCGTCGAAGCCCAATCGGTACCACTCGACCAGGGTGAACTCGGGGTTATGCCAGCGGCCGCGCTCGGCGTCGCGAAACACCTTGCAGATCTGGTAGATGTCGCCGCTACCTGCCGCCAGCAGCCGTTTCATGGCGTATTCCGGCGACGTACACAGGTAGAGCGGTGCCGGCATCCCGGCGACGTGGGTCGTTAGCGACTCGATTTGCGGATCGGCGACTGAGGCTGCGCTCAAGATCGGCGTCTCTACCTCGAGAACGCCGCGCTTGGCAAAGAATTCGCGTGCCGCACGCAGCATCGTGGCTCTGCTGTGCAGTGCACTCAACGCCGCCGTCGGGCGCCAATTCACCTAAGGAGTCCCGCACACACGGCAGGAGTTCACGCGAGGCTGCCGAGGGACTGACCGAGCCGTACCACGCTGCCCGCACGAACCTGCGGGTCCCATCGCGCGCGATAGGGTTCGAACAGCAAGATCACGGTCGAGCCCATGTTGAAGCGGCCAAGTTCCGCGCCCTTCTCGAGGGTGGTCGGCGGTCCCGCAATCTTGCTGATCACGCGCCGCGCGGCGGGCGTAATGTCGCCGGCCCAGACGGTTGTCATGCTGCCCACATTGAGCGCTCCCACCAGCACCATGGCGACTCGCCCGTAAGCCGTATCGAATAGCGTCAACACCCGCTCGTTGCGCGCGAACAAGTTCGGCACATGCCGCGCGGTCACCGCGTTGACACTGAACAACCGTCCGGGGACGTACACGGTTTCGATGAGTTCGCCGCGAAGCGGCATATGGATGCGGTGATAATTAAAGGGGGCAAGATAAATGGTGGCGAAGGAGCCGCCTTCGAAAGAACTCGCCCAGGACCGTGCGGCCAGCAACTCCGTGAGCTCGAAGTAGCGACCCTTTGCCTGCAGCAACCGGCCGCCGTCGATGGTTCCCGCCTCGCTGACGCAACCGTCCACGGGGCAGGCGATGGCATCAGCCGCGAGCGCGATGGGCCGCGCGCCGCTTTTCAAGGCGCGGGTAAAGAACTCGTTAAAGCTGCCGTAGTGAAGCGCGTCGGGCTCCACTGCGTCGCTCATATCGACGTTAAAAAGCCGCAGAAAGCCGCGTATCAGCGCGTTCTTGAACCAGGGAGCGCGCACCCGGGTCGCAGCCAAGACGAGCCTCGACACTCCGTGCTGCGGCAGCAGGTGTTGAAACCAGATGAACAATCGGCCGCGCCAGCCGTCGCCGTTGGCGTCAACGGCGTTCGCATCGCCGCCATTCGCATCGCCGCCATTCGTACCACCGTTGCTCGTGTTGTCGCGGCTCATGCGCGTCCGGCCAACAGGCCGCGGGCCGCCACAATGCGCTGGAAATCGCCCTGCAAGGCAGCCACGCTGAATGGGCCGGTGAGTATCGCGGTAAGCCGTCCGTCCGGGTTCAGCACGAAAATTGCGCCGGAATGATCGACCGTGTAACTGCCATCGGCAGTGGGAGTGAGGATCACGGCGACACCGAGTTTTTTTGCGATCGCTTCGATACTGGGCTGATCCGCGGCGGTTAGTCCGATAAACTCCGGATCGAAATACGGTACATATTTCGCCAGTTGTTGCGGAGTATCGCGTTGCGCATCGACCGACACGAAGATCACCTGGGGAACCACGGGGGCCTTGGCGGCGCGCAGGTTTTTGTTCATGGAAGCTAGTGCGGTGAGCGTGGTCGGACAGAAATCCGGGCAATTGGTGTAGCCGAAGAACAGCAAGGACCATCTGCCGCGTAGATTCGAAGTGCTGAATGTGCGGCCTTGCTGGTCGATCAGGCTAAAATCGGGCAGCGTGCGGCTGGGCGTGAGAAAGGAGCCGGTGGCCAGATCGACGGTTGG
>JAYTXS010000082.1:0-8812 GCA_043742845.1 Gammaproteobacteria bacterium | reverse complement strand
GAGCGCCGCGCTGCACTCCCTTGGTGGCGTCGCAGCTTTATGCACTGGCCGGCGCCGGCGCGTGTCGCCTTCCTTCTCATTTGCGGTGCGCTGGCAGCAACCGTGTTCCTAGGCGGCGCTGCAGCGTTCGCCGGCTTGCGCTCGCTGCTCGAATCCGGCATCCCTGCCCTCTCCTGGGCACGCCAGATTGGGATGCTCATGGTCTCGGCCGGCAATCTGATCACGCTGCTCGCCCGCACTGTGCCGGCGACTTGGCTCTATCAAGGCATCGCGGTCTGCGCGGTGCTGTATGCGGTGCTGTTCGGACTCGGCGCCGCTGTTTATCGCACGCTCTATCTCCAGCCGTTGAACGGCAAGTGAACCTCCCATGAATATCTCTATGTTACGTCGACTCATATCCCTGGCGGTGGTGTCTCTGACGGTGGTGCCGTTGTGCACATTGATAGTCGTTGCCGCGGCACAGGCGGACACGCCGGATGCAGCCGCGTCGGCGGCCGCCGTGCCTACCGAGGAAACTTGGGACCGCCCGGAGGGCCGGCACAACCATCATTATTGGCGCGACCGCCACGAGCATGGCAACGACCTAGTCAATCTCGGCCATGACTCGAATCTGCCGCGCGGTGAATCGGCCGACTCGGTGGTGTCCATCTTTGGGTCCTCGACCAGCGACGGCGAGGCGGGGCAAGTGGTCTCGATCTTCGGTGACACTCGGGTTACCGGCACCGTCAGTGATGGCGCCGTTTCAGTTCTCGGCAATACCTATGTCGATGGCAAAGTCGATGGCGACGTCGTCGCGGTGTTGGGGAATATGGAACTCGGTCCGCACGCTCAGATCGACGGCAGCGTCGTCGTGGTCGGCGGCAACTTGCAGCGCGACCCTGCTTCAATCATTCACGGCGACATTCAACGCGTCTTTGCCGGCGACTTCGGCCGTGCGGGCTGGCTGCGGTCCTGGGTTCGCCACTGCCTGTTATACGGGCGGCCGCTGGCTCTGGCACCCGGCTTAGGCTGGGCGTGGAGCTTGGCGCTCGCCTGTTTGGCGCTCTACGCGATGCTCGCATTGTTGTTTCGCGAGGGTGTTTCCCGCTGTGTGCAAACCTTCGAGTCGCAGCCTGGGCAATCGGTGCTGGCGGCGCTCATAGCCATGCTGTTGACCCCCGTCCTGGTGGTGCTGTTGTTCATCACGGTGATCGGTATTCCTGCCGTGCCCTTTGTTCTAGTCGCATTGTTTTGCGCCGGCTTATTTGGCAAAGCAGTCATGCTGGCATGGCTGGGGCGCCGCGTCACCGGCAGCCGCGGCGAGGGCCCGATGAGTCATCCGGTGTTCGCGGTGCTGATCGGGGGTGTACTGGTGCTGGGCTTATACCTGGTGCCGATTCTCGGGTTTCTGGTGTACAAGCTCTTGGGCGTGCTTGGGTTCGGCGCCGTGGTCTATACCCTAGTCCAAGCGGTGCAGGCACACCGAGCTGCCAAAGAGAGCCCGGGCTCGCGGGCCTCGCCGATGCCGGGCACGGAACCACCGATCGACCCTAGCCCTGCCCCGGCCCGGCCCGGGCCCACCGCTACGGCTACGGCAGGCGCTGCCGCGGTGCCGGATCCGCAAGCCGCGCCCTTTATGGCATCTACTGCGTCGTCATCAGCGTCACAAGCACCGGCAGCGCCGGCGCCGCAACCCATTACCGCAGCGATGCCACGCGCGGGCTTCTGGGTGCGCATCGGGGCCTTATTCATCGACGCGCTCTTGGTAGGCTTCTGCTTGAGTATGTTGGATCAGCATCACCTTGAATTACTAGTGCTGGCCGCCTACGGTGCCGTGATGTGGAAGTTGCGTGGTTCGACGGTGGGCGGCATCGTGCTTGACCTGCACGTGGTGCGTCTGGACGGGCGGGAAGTGGACTGGGAGACCGCCATCATCCGCGCGCTCAGCTGTTTCCTATCGCTGGCCGTCGCCGGCCTAGGTTTCATCTGGATCGCCCTCGACCCCAATAATCAAGCTTGGCACGACAAAATCGCGGGCACCGTAGTGGTGCGCGTGGCGAAAGGCGTACCCCTGGTATAGTTAGCGGCATGATTTCTCGAAGAACGTCCCTAGGCGTAAAAGTAGGCGCGGTGACCATCGGCGGCCTCGCGCCGATCGTCGTTCAATCAATGACCAACACCGATACGGCCGACATCGAGGGCACGGTGGCGCAGGTCAAGGCGCTGGCGAAAGCCGGCTCCGAGCTGGTGCGCATCACCGTCAACAACGACGAATCCGCCGCCGCCGTGCCCATCATCCGCGAGCGCCTGGATGCGCAGGGCGTGAGCACGCCGCTAGTGGGGGATTTTCACTTCAACGGCCACAAACTCCTCAAGGCCCACCCCGCCTGTGCCGAGGCTCTGGGGAAACTGCGCATCAATCCGGGCAATGTCGGCCGCGGCAGCAAGCGCGACCCGCAGTTTGCGGAAATGATCGAAACCGCCTGCAAATATTCGAAGCCTGTGCGCATCGGCGTGAATTGGGGCAGCCTGGATCAGGATTTGCTCACCCGCATGATGGATGAGAACTCTAAAATGGCGGCCCCGCTGGCGGCCATCGAGGTGATGCGTGAAGCCATCGTGGTGTCGGCGCTGAACAGCGCCCAGCGTGCGCAAGACCTGGGACTCAAACCCGACATGATCGTGATCAGCGCCAAGGTCAGTGGCGTACAAGACCTGATCGCCGTCTATCGCACGCTGGCGGGTCGCTGCACCTACCCACTGCACCTGGGCCTGACCGAGGCCGGCATGGGCAGCAAGGGCATCGTGGCCTCTACCGCCGCAATGGGCGTGCTCCTGCAACAAGGCATCGGCGATACGATTCGAGTGTCGCTGACCCCCGAACCCGGAGGCGACCGAACCCAGGAAGTCATCGTTGCGCAGGAAATTCTACAGACCATGGGTCTGCGCGCCTTCACGCCGATGGTCATCGCCTGCCCGGGATGCGGTCGTACTACCAGCACCTACTTTCAGGAACTGGCGCAAAAAATTCAAAGCCATATTCGCCATCGCATGCCGGAGTGGCGCAAACGTCATACCGGCGTCGAAGAGATGTCCGTGGCAGTGATGGGCTGCGTGGTCAACGGACCCGGCGAGAGCAAGCACGCAAACATCGGTATCAGCTTGCCGGGCACGGGCGAGAATCCTGTCGCGCCCATCTACGAGGACGGCGCCAAGACGGTAACGCTCAAAGGGGACCGGATCGCCGAGGAGTTCCAGGAACTCGTCGAGCGCTACATCGCGCGCACCTACGCCAGGAACCCCCAGGAGCCTGCTTGAGCAATCCCGCGAAGGATCTCTCGGCTAAGAAATGCAAGCCCTGCGAGGGCGGCGTGCTGCCTTTGAGCCCGGCGCAAGCGCAGCTTCTGGCCAAGCAGCTGCATAAGGATTGGAAGGTCGCCAAGGGCTCAAAGAGCTTGCAACGTTCGCTCAAGTTCAAGGATTTCTACCGCGTCATGAGTTTCGTCAACGCTCTCGCGCATATCGCGAACACCGAAGATCACCATCCGGACTTGGGCGTGGGCTACAACTACTGTCACGTCACGTTCTCGACGCACGCCATCGGCGGGCTATCCGAGAATGACTTTATTTGCGCCGCTAAGCTCGACCGGCTTTGAGAAAAGCCGGCACATCGCCGGACAGTCCCAGCGCGCTGCGCGCAAAGCCGCGCTTGACATAGGGCAGTTGATCCACCGCGTGCAGGCCGGCGCCGCGCAAGGCGGAGCTCACGGGAGCCGCACTCGAGAATAGGCGCTCCAATCCATCCAGCGCCGTAGCCGCCAGCAGGTTCTCGCTGCGCCGCCGACGTTCATAGCGGCGCAACAGCCTGTGCTCGCCGAAATAACCGGCGCTGCCGGCCTCCCCAAGCACCTCCGCGAGCACCGCACAATCCAACAATCCGAGATTCAATCCCTGCCCGGCCAGAGGGTGTACCACGTGCGCAGCATCGCCGAGCAATACCGCTCTGGGCCGCACGTACTCGAGGGCGTACTGTAACTTGAGCGGAAAACTTGAACGAGTGCTCGATAACTCGCAGTCGCCCAGCACCGACCCGCTGGCGGCGGTCAACGCCGAACCGAAGGCGCTGTCATCCAGCGCGCGCAGGCGCGCCGCCTCGGGCAATGAGGCGCTCCACACAATGGACGAGCGGCCGTCGGGAAGCGGCAAGAACGCCAAAGGCCCGGAATCGACGAATCTTTGCCACGCGGTGCTGCGATGGGGTTTCGAGGTGCGCACGTGCGCCACCAGCGCATCTTGCAGATAGCTATGGCCGGCAGTGCCGACACCGAGCAGTTCGCGGGTCTTGGAGTTGATTCCGTCCGCCCCGATCAACAACTCGCCGCGCACTTCCCTGCCGTCACTGAGGCGTATCGAAACACCGCGATCATCGGCGTTGATGGTATCAACCCTCCCCTCGATCAACACCGTGCCTGCGCTGCGTGCCGCTTGCAGGCATTGTCGTTGCAGGTCGTGGCCGTCAACGATATACCCCAAATTCGGTTCGCCGATTTCCGCGCAATCGAAACTTAGCGAACCGTTGCCGCCGGGTTCTCCGCGGGCATCCCATACGCACATCCGCTCATAGGCAAACACGCGCTGCGCCGGCAAAGTATTCCATACACCGCATGCCTTGAGCAGTCGCTCCGATGCACGGCTGAGCGCAAACACCCGCAAATCCCAGTCGGGCCTCGCAGCCGCGGACGTCAAGGCATCCGCAATCAGGGCTACGCGCCCTGGCGCGCTCAAGCGGCGAGCCGACAGCAGGCCCGCCATGACGGTGCCGACCACGCCGGCGCCCACGATCACCGCATCGAAGCCGCGGCTGCCGGATCCCGTCATTGCAGCGCCACACCGCGAGCCAGTTTCGGCACCCGCGCGCCGGTGCCCGCGCCCGTGCTCAGCCGCGACAGCGCGGCTTTCGCCGGAGGCAGCAGGTCGAAGGCCAAGAGTCCTATATTGCGCAGGCCGCGCACCAACCCCGACGGGCTGGCGAACATGCGTACCACACCGTCCGTGAACGCGATGACCCCGCGCCGATCCGCCGCGCGCCATGCGTCGTACTCGGCCAGCAACTCTGCGCCGCCGGCGTCGAATTGCGGTTCGCAGCGGCGTTCTGCGATCAGTTCGGCGAGACTTGCAATATCACGCAAGCCCAAATTGAAGCCCATGCCTGCTACCGGGTGCAATCCCTGAGCGGCATTGCCGACAATGACGCAGCGTCCGGCGCTGGTACGCGCAGCCTGGGTCAGAGACAAGGGGTAGGGAATTCTGCGCCCTACTTTGAGGAACCGTCCGAGACGAAATCCGAAACGCCGCTGCAACTCGGCGAGAAACTCAGCATCCGACCACCCCATGGCGGCCTGCGCCGTAGCGCTGTTCAAGGTCAGCACCAGGGTGCAACGGCCGCCGTCGAGAGGCAACAGGGCCAGCGGTCCGCTGTCGGTAAACCTTTCATAAGCCACGTGCTCGTGAAAACGTTGCGGCAGCACGGTGGTGATGACGGCGGTCTGACCATAATCGCGTACATCGGCTTTGACGCCAAAGGCGCCGCGCACGGCGGATTGCACGCCATCGGCCGCAACCACGAGCTTGGCGTCGATAAGGGCCGCAGCGCCGTCTTCCACAACTTCTAAGGAAACTACCCGCTCGCCGCCTTCGACCCGCGAGACGTGCGCCGGGCAGAAGACCCGTGTGCCGGCGGCGCCTTGCAGTCTCTGCCACAACGCCGAGCCAAGCGCGCGATTCGCGACCACATAACCCATCGCTTCAAGGCCCTGTTCCGCGGAATCGATCCGTGCAATGCCGAAGCGGCCTTGATCCGACACGTGAATCTTGCGGATCGGGGTAGCTACGCTGTCCACCTCAGGCCATACGCCCAAAGTCTCGAGGATGCGTCGGCTGCCGTTCGACAACGCCGTGGTGCGCTCGTCGAAGCTGGGCTGCGACGCCGAATCGTGTGGCACCGCTTCTATGAGCGCGACCCGCAATCCCATCGGCGCCAACGCGACGGCGAGGCTCGCTCCGACCATGCCGCCGCCGACGATCGCGATGTCGAAGCAATGGCTTGTCTCGAGTCCCGGCATCAGGCGGCCTGCAGCAGCGACTCGATCGCTTCCGGGGTTTTCTCCAGCGCTGCGGTCAGAACCTCAGGCGCGTCGGCGGTCACCAGCACTTCGTCTTCTATGCGCACGCCGATGTTCCAGAACTCCTTCGGTACGCGCGGCGACGGTCGAATGTAAATGCCGGGCTCTACCGTCAGCGCCATGCCGGGTTCCAACACCCGCCACTCGCCGCCGACTTTGTAGTCGCCGACGTCGTGCACGTCCAACCCCAGCCAGTGACCCGTGCGGTGGCCGAAGAACTGCAGATACGCTTGATCCTTGAGCAGCGCGGCGAGCTTGCCCTTGAGCAATCCCAGCTTGACCAAACCCTGGGTGATTACGCGAACCGCCGCCTCGTGAGGATGATTCCAGTGGTTTCCCGGGCGCACCTTGTCGATGGCGGCCAGCTGCGCATCCAGCACCACCTCATAGACCGCGCGCTGCGCCGCGGTGAAACGGCCGCTCACCGGAAACGTGCGGGTAATGTCCGAGGCGTAGTAGTCATGCTCGCAGCCTGCATCGAGCAGCAGCAAATCGCCGTCGCACAGCCGCTGATCATTATCGCGATAATGCATGACGCAGGAGTTGGCGCCGCCGCCGACGATGGGATAGTAGGAAATATCGGCGTTGTGCGAGCGAAACTCATGCAGCACCTCGGCCATGACCTCGTACTCCATGCGCCCCGGACGCGCAAAGCGCATGGCTCGCCGATGCGCTCCGACGGCGATCTGTGCGGCCCGCCGTAGGCTCGCCTGCTCCGCCCGGCTCTTGTAAAGGCGCATATCGTCGAGTACGTGGCGAAGCGCAACGAACTCATGGGGGGTTGCGGCCCCCTGGCGTACCTGGGTCCGCAATCCATGAACCCAATTCAAGACGTGGGAATCGAAATCCGGATGCGTGCCCATGGAGTAATATATCTGCGAGCGTCGTTCCAGCAGGCCGGGCAAAATCTCATCGATATCCGTGATGGGAAAGGCGTCATCGGCGCCATAGCGTTCTACGGCGCCCTCCGTTCCTGCGCGCGCTCCGTCCCACGCTTCGCGCACGGCATCGTGTTCGCGTACGAACAAGAGGTATTCCCCCTGCGGCCGGCCGGGCACCAGCACCGCAACGGAATCCGTTTCCGGAAATCCGCTCAAATAGTAGAAATGACTGTCCTGCCGGTAGGCATATTCCATGTCGCCGTTGCGATGGCGCACGGGGGCGGCCGGCAAGATGGCGATGGCGTCCTTGCCGATCATGCGCATGAATTGGCGGCGCCGGCGCGCGAACTCCTTGCGATCCATTAGAAGCTGCCGCTCAATGCAGGCGCTGCTGCGCCGGATAAACTTGCCGCCGAAGCGGCAGCAGTTCCTCGAACACCACTTGCGCCGCGACCCGGATGAACTCCACCAGTTCTGCATAGGCTTGTTCGTTGGATTCATCGCCGTCTGCATCATCGCCAGTCGCCCGCGAGATCTCCGTGAAGTCCCGGACTATCTCGCCGACATCGCCGTTCAAGGCCTCGAGATCGGAAATATGTCCAGTGCCCAAGCCGTACAGGAATCCGGTGCACCACAGCGCCAGCGCATTGGCACGGCCATTCAGCGGTTGCTCGTCGTTCGGCAGCAAGGGTTCGAATTCCATGCCCTGTTCGCCGAAAGACGTGGCAGTGGCCGTGAACACCCTTTCCAGCATCGCGGAGGACTCATCGGAGAGCGCCGCGCCGTCGGGAAGGATCTCGTTGACCCAATCCTGCATCTTGTAAGGCGACATGGAACACAGCGCGCCGCACAACGATCCATGGGCTTCGGCGGCGTCGGCCAAGCTGCCGGCCGTCGCCAGTACGTCTTCGAAGTCCTTGAATCGAATATCCGAGATCATAAGGGGCAATAATAGCGCAGTAGGGGCATAGGAGCCGCTTCTCGCCCTTTGCATTGCGCTTTGGCGCACTCTATATTGACACCCTATGAACGAATCCAATCCGAAGTCTGCGGTCGAACTCGAACTGAAGCGGCTGGAGAAACGGCTCGAAGACCTCATCGCAACCGTGGGCCAGATCAAGGAAGAAAATCGTGCCTTGCGGCAGCGTCAGGACAGCCTTACCTCGGAACGCGCCAGTCTGCTGCAGAAGAACGAACAAGTCCGCGCGCGGGTCGAGGCCATGATCGGCCGGTTGAAATCGATGGAGCAGGCATGAGCGACAATCAAGCGCGGGTCAGCGTACGGATACTCGAGAAGGAGTATCATATTACCTGCCCCACCGAAGAGCGCTCCGACCTGCTCGATTCCGCGGAATACCTCAATATGAAAATGCGTGAAATCCGCGATAGCGGCAAGGTCGTCGGCCTTGATCGCATCGCCGTCATCGCCGCGCTCAATATGGCGAACGAATTGATTCGATTCCGCAACCGTGACAGCAATCTCGATTCGGACGTCGGCGGACGCTTGCGTATCCTGCGCGAGCGCGTAGAGTCGGCTTTGGAGAAGGGCCGGCAGCTCGAGTTGTAACAGAGCTGAAAAGCCTTTTCGGTAAGCTTAATTTTGGCGCTGCCTGCGGTGTTCGATACGGATCGGATTACCTCTCGACCCTAAGTTTTAAACCCCAGGGGCCGTGCTTGCTGGCAACATTGTGCAAGTCCGCCTCGAGCGGAAAGCCTTAAGTGCCGCAGTTAGCCCCACCTGTTGCTCAGGTCGGGAGCAACGGTCCAAAA
>JAYTXS010000081.1:0-4191 GCA_043742845.1 Gammaproteobacteria bacterium | reverse complement strand
TGGGCACATCGCCGCCGCGACCATGGTGGCGTCATCTTCGTCGATTTGCGCGATCGCGATGGCCTGTTGCAGATCGTTTTCGATCCCGACAGGGCGGCGGTGTTCGCGATGGCTGAGCGCGTCCGCAACGAGTTCGTGCTGAAGGTCACGGGTCTGGTGCGGGCGCGGCCGTCTGGTACCGCGAATGCAAACCTGAAGTCCGGTCAGGTCGAAGTGCTGTGTCAGGATCTCGAGATATTGAATCGCTCCGAGCCGTTGCCGTTTCAACTCGATGAGCAGGTGAACGAAGAGGTGCGGCTGCGCTATCGCTACCTGGACTTGCGCCGCGAGCAGATGCGCGATCGGCTGTTGCTGCGTCACCGGATTACGCGGGCCATGCGGCACTATCTCGATGAAGCGGGCTTCATAGACATCGAAACACCGATGCTCTCCAAGGCGACACCGGAAGGTGCACGCGATTATCTGGTGCCGAGCCGCACGCATGCGGGCAAGTTCTTCGCGCTGCCGCAATCGCCGCAGATCTATAAGCAATTGCTGATGATCGCTGGATTCGATCGCTACTACCAAATCGTGCGCTGTTTCCGCGACGAGGACTTGCGTGCCGATCGGCAGCCGGAGTTCACGCAGCTCGATATCGAGACCTCATTCCTGGATCAATCGGACATTCAGCAGCTGATGGAAGGGCTGGTACGGCACTTGTTCAAACAGGTGATGAACGCCGAGCTGCCGAACCCGCTGCCGCGCATGAGCTATGCCGATGCCATGCGCCGCTTTGGGTCGGATAAGCCCGACCTGCGCGTGTCGTTGGAATTGGTGGATGTGGCGGACCTAGTGAAGGGATGCGAATTGAAGGTGTTCGCCGGGCCTGCGGCGGACCCGAACGGACGCGTGACGGCCCTACGCGTGCCGCAGGGCGGGCGACTGTCGCGCAAAGAGATCGATGACTACACAGCCTACGTGGCGCGCTACGGGGCGAAAGGTCTGGCCTACGTCAAGGTCAATGAGATCGCCAAGGGCCGCGAGGGACTGCAATCGCCGATCTTGAAATTCTTGAGCGATGCGGCGGTGAGCGGGATCCTCGAGCGCACGGGCGCTGCCGATGGCGACTTGATTTTCTTCGGTGCGGATAGCGGAAAAGTGGTCAGCGATGCCTTGGGCGCGTTGCGCCTGAAGGTGGCCCAGGATTTGAAGCTGGTCGCCGACGGTTGGCGACCCTTGTGGGTGGTGGATTTTCCCATGTTCGAGTGGGACGCGGACGCCAAACGCTGGCAGGCCATGCATCATCCATTCACCAGCCCGGCGAATTTGGACTACGCGGCGCTGGCGGCAAGCCCGGGTGAGGCGACGGCCAAGGCCTACGACATGGTCCTGAACGGTTCGGAGATCGGTGGCGGTTCGGTGCGTATTCACTCGCAAGAACTGCAATCCGTGGTATTCGATTTGCTGGGTATCTCGCCGCAAGAGGCGCGCATGAAGTTTGGGTTCTTGCTGGATGCGCTCAAGTTCGGCGCGCCGCCGCACGGCGGAATCGCCTTTGGACTGGATCGTCTGGCCATGCTGATGGCCGGAGCCGACAGTATTCGCGATGTCATTGCCTTTCCGAAGACCCAGACGGCGGCGGACCTACTGATGGATGCACCGACCGAGGTGAGCGAGGCGCAGCTGCGCGAGCTGCACATTCGAGTGCGGGTCCCGCCGAAGGTCGAGTGACTGCCATCGCCGATCAGCCATTCAGGCGGCCGGAATCCGTTCTGATCGTGATATATACCGATGGCGGCGAATTCTTGCTGTTGGAGAGACGCCGACCTGTGAGTTTTTGGCAGTCGGTGACGGGTAGCTTGGAGTGGGGCGAGTTCGCCGATAGCGCGGCGCGGCGCGAGGTGGTTGAGGAAACCGGCATCACACAGGGTGTGCTGGTCAACTTGCAGTGGACGCAGGTGTACGAAATTCTGCCGGCGTTCGGAAAGAAGTACGCTCCAGGCATCACGCGCAATTTGGAACACGCATTCTCACTGCGCTTGCCGCGCCGTGTGCCGGTGACCTTGAGCGAAGCGGAGCATGTGCAGTTTCGCTGGACGTCCGGTGCCGAGGCGGTGGCAACGGCCTCATCGAGCACCAACCGCAGCGTCATTGAATCGCTGCGCCTGGAGTCCGCGCATTGAGCACGGTGGTGGTGTACGTGCACGGATTGTGGCAGAGAGGGGCCGAATCGTTCCTGCTGCGCCGGCGGCTGGCGCAAGAACTTCAAGCCGATGCTCGGACGTTTTCCTACCCTTCGATTGCAGTCGGCGCCAGTGCCAACGCCCGGCAACTGGCGAAGTTCCTGGCCGCGCTACGCGCGGACACTGTGCACCTGGTCGGGCACAGCTTGGGCGGCCTGGTGATCTTAAGGCTCTTCGAAGAGGACGCCGCGGTGCGGGCATGGCTGCCGCCCGGTCGCATTGTGCTGTTGGGGCCGCCGCTGCGCGGCAGCCGTACGGCGCACAATTTGGCGCGGCTGCCGCTTGGCAGTCGGATTCTCGGGCAAAGCGGTCGCGAGGAATTGCTCATGCCGCACGAGCGGCGCTGGGCGGATGCGCGGGATTTGGGAGTGATCGCAGGCAACGTGGAGCGCGGAGTGGGTCGTCTTCTAGGGAAGCTCGAGGGCCCGAATGACGGCACCGTGCTCGTGGCCGAGACGCAACTGGTGGGTGCGGTGGATCATACGGTGCTGCCCGTCAGCCACACCGGGCTGGTGTTCTCCAAGGCGGTGGCCGGCGCGACAGGCGCTTTTTTGAGAACGGGGAAATTTGCCGCGTGAGCTCGTTAGCCGTCGCCGCGGTCCAATTGCTGCAAGCGGAACAGTAAATCCAGCGCATCGCGCGGACTCAAGGAATTCGGGTCGAGCGCGCGCAAGGCTTCGAGCGCGGCAGATTCCGCAAGCGGGGTCGGAGCGGGCTCGGTAGCGATTTTGGCAGGTGCACCGAACAGCGGCAGCTCGCATTGCGGCGAGGCCCTGCTGCGCAGCGCGTCGCGCTCGCGTTCCAGTTCGGTCAAGTAGCGGCGGGCCTGCGCCGTCACCGATCTTGGAATCCCGGCGAGCGCCGCGACTTGCAATCCATAACTCTGATTCGCCGGACCTTCCTCGACGCTGTGCAGGAAGACCAATGAGTCGCCGTGCTCAACCGCCTCGACATGCACGTTGGCCACTCCCGGGGCCTCGTCGGCCAGACTGGTGAGTTCGAAGTAGTGCGTGGCAAAAAGGGTGAAGGCGCGGATTTTATTGGCAATGAAAGCGGCGCAGGCCCACGCGAGCGAGAGCCCATCGAAGGTGCTGGTGCCGCGGCCCACTTCGTCCATGAGGACCAGGCTTTTGGCGGTGGCGTTGTTGAGAATGTTGGCCGTTTCGGTCATTTCGAGCATGAACGTGGAACGGCCGCCGGCAAGATCGTCCGATGCACCGATGCGCGTAAAAATGCGATCCATGGGCCCCAACACTGCGCGGCGCGCCGGCACGTAGCAGCCGATGTGCGCCAGGATGACGATGAGCGCGGTCTGACGCATGTAGGTGCTCTTGCCGCCCATGTTTGGGCCGGTAATGATGAGCATGCGGCGCGAGTCATCGAAGCGAAGATCATTGGGGACGAAGGGCTCCCGGCCAACGCGCTCCACCACGGGATGGCGGCCGCCGTCGATCAGCAGCATGGGTTCCTCGACCAACTCGGGTTGCGCGCAGTCGAGCGCCGTGGCGCGTTCCGCGAAACACTGCAACACGTCGATTTGCGCGATGGCGGCAGTGCTCGATTGCAGCGCGGGCAGGCGCAGGGTGAGATGATCCAGCAACGACTCGTATAGAGTCTTTTCGCGCGCGAGGGCCCGATCGCGTGCGCCAAGCACCTTGTCTTCGAAGGATTTCAATTCGGGTGTGATGAAGCGTTCAGCTGACTTGACGGTTTGACGTCGCAGATAGTCGGCCGGCACTCTGTCGGCTTGACTGCGGTTCACTTCGATGAAGAAGCCCTGCACCCGATTGAAACCCAACTTCAGGCTGGATAGGCCGCTGCGCTCACGCTCTTTTTTTTCCAGATCGAGCAGGAACTGCTCAGTGTTGCTGCCGAGCAAGCGCAGCTCGTCCAGCTGCGGGTCATAGCCCGAAGCGAATACACCGCCGTCGCGCAAGTAGTGCGGCGGCGCATCGACAAGGGCTGCGGC
>JAYTXS010000080.1:0-5577 GCA_043742845.1 Gammaproteobacteria bacterium | reverse complement strand
CGATGTCCAAATTACTGATGTCTTTCGGTGCGGCCCTATGCGCCACAATGCTCGGTGCGTGCGGCTCGAGCAGCCAGACGGCGATGGTCGCCACCTCTACGGCGCACGGAACCCTGGCGGTGGATCCGCCGTTTCGAATCGCGTCGCTGGACGCCGCCGCCTTTCAGGCCGAGCTGACGGGATCCAGCAGCGGTGCGCAGCTTTTGCAAATCACGGGAAATCCGGCGTGCGGAGTAGATTTTTACTACGTTAAATTCTGGACTGTTGGAGGGGCAGGCGAATCCACCGAATCCTCCGGCGCATTGATGATACCTACGGGCGCCGCGCCCGGATGTTCCGGGCCGCGTCCCATCGTGCTGTATGCGCACGGAACGAACCCCGACAAGACTCTGAACATTGCCGACGTCACCAACCCCGCTAATTCCGAAGGCGTGCTGATCGCGGCGATGTTCGCGGCGCAGGGCTACATCGTGGTGGCGCCGAATTACGCCGGCTACGACATCTCCACGCTGGGCTATCACCCCTTCCTCAATGCGGAGCAGCAGTCGGGGGAAATGATCGATATTTTGAGGGCGGCCCGCACCGCTTTGCCCAAGACACTCAGCTCCGCGACCAGCGATGGCGGAAAGCTTTTCATCACCGGCTACTCCGAAGGCGGTCATGTGGCCATGGCCACGCAGCGCGCGCTCGAGGCGAGCGGTGCTGTGATCACCGGTGCTGCACCCCTGTCCGGGCCCTATGCCATGGAAGCCTTCGGTGATGCCATTTTATTCGGCAACGTCAATCTAGGCTCAACGGTATTTGCGCCGCTGATCGGCACCAGCTACCAGAAAGCTTACGGCAACATTTACAGCACTCCTGCCGATCTATATTCGGCGAGCTACGTAGACGGCATTGAAACCCTGCTGCCGAGCGCCACGCCTATCGATACCATTTTCTCAACCGCCCTGTTGCCCGAGACCGCACTGTTCGACAGCGCCACGCCGCTGGTGACCGTGCCCGGCAACGCCGTGCTATCCGCTGAACTG
This sequence comes from Gammaproteobacteria bacterium, assembly GCA_043742845.1. GTDB lineage: Bacteria > Pseudomonadota > Gammaproteobacteria > Steroidobacterales > Steroidobacteraceae > Bog-1198. The sequence continues at coordinate 4,549 of JAYTXS010000080.1, read as the reverse complement.
ACGGCTCTGCTCTCGGTTCCCGGCAGCGCCAACTATCCGCTGCCGCCGACGCCGCAAACACCGTTGTTCGCGGCCGGATTTGGATCTCCCTACCTGCTCAATAATTCGTATCGCGTCAGCTATGCGCTCGATGCGGCCGGGAATCCCGACGGCGCCGTTCCGACGCCGAGCGTGGGCGTGCCACTCGCCCATACCGTGCCGGTGCAGCCGCTACGCCAAGCTCTGTACAAGAATGACTTGCGCAATGGCGGCTGGGCGCCGACGGCTCCCACGCTACTGTGCGGCGGCGACCAAGATCCCACGGTGTTCTTCTCGGTAAATACCGAAACAATGGCCGCGTTCTGGAGTCCCCTGGTGCAGGCGGGTCTCATCACGGTGCTGGATGTGAGCGGTACGCCTGCGGGACCTTTTGCCGCCATTCAGGGCGGATTCCAGCAATCTCAGGCGGCGCAGCTGGCCTTCTACGAATCGGCGGCCGGCGGCGGACTCTCGCCGGCGGCGGCGCAGCTTCTCATCGTGCAGGGATATCACGGCGCCGTGGCGCCCTTCTGCGCGGCTGCCGCCCGCGCGTTCTTCAGCCAACTTTAAGGACCGGCCAATGACCACCATCAATGTCCGCACGCGCTTTGGCCTGCTGCTCGCCGCGGTCACGACACTTCTTTACGCCGCGCCGGCGCCAGCCGATGACAATCCCAACAGCGCGCGAATCGGTCTTTACTCGGTGTTCTATCACGTGACGGCGGATGATCTGACCGGACCGTTCGTACCGGCCGGCGCCAACATCGATGCGAAAAACCTTGAAACGGCGTACCTGGCGTACGTCAGAACCATCATCCCGCATTGGGACGTGGAGCTGGCTCTGGGATATCCACCATTGCAGAAAACCGTCGGCAAGGGGCCCGCCACGCTGGGATCGGTACCCTATAACGGCCAGGTCATTGCCACTGCGCGATGGATCGCGCCGACTCTGCTGTTGGAATACGTATTCTTCGAAGAGAGTTCCAAGTGGCGCCCGTACATCGGCGCCGGCGCCAACTACAGCACCTTCTATGACCGCAACTCGACCGCAGCCGGCGATGCCGCGAGCGGCGGTCCCACCAAAATTTCGCTGACACCCTCGGTGGGTTGGGCGGCCACCGCGGGGGTTAACTACCGCATCGCGAACAATTGGCATGCGTACGCGTCGTATTCCTTCTCCAAAGTGGCGACTGACCTGACCGCGGATACCGCCGGAGTCCTTCGCACTTCACACATCAGTTTCGCCCCGCAGGCGTTGGTGGTGTCCGTGGGTTATTCTTTCTAGACGCAGACGCCTGACCATGTCTGAAGGCCCAAAGCCCCCCACTTACCGATCGGGTACTCAATCCGTTCCGGCCAGCGACGCCGCTACGACTTTGGAAGAACGCGCGGCAGCGCTCGCCTTCCTGCAGAAGCTCGCCGCCGAAGTCACGGAGGGCACGATCGACCTGCCCTGCTTTCCGGATGTGGTCGTGCGCATCAGTACGGCATTGGCGGATCCCGACACCACTGCCGAGCATGTAGTCACCATCGTCGGCGCGGAGCCGCGCCTGGCGGCGCGCATATTGCAGACAGCAAATTCGGTGGCATTCAACACCTCGGGCAAGCCGCTCACGGACCTGCGCTCCGCCATCACGCGTCTGGGGCACCAGATGGTTCACGGCACGGCGATTTCCTACGCCATGCAGCAGATGCAGAACGAAGCGTCGCTGCGATCGATTGCGCGGCCGTTGACCGAATTGTGGAACCGGAGCATCGCGGTCGCGTCCATCAGTCGAATCATCGCCGCACGCGCCCGTTTAAGTGCGGAGGAGGCTTTCCTCACGGGACTGCTGCATGGGATAGGCAATCTCTACATCATGGCGCGCGCGACCACGCAGGGAGAAGGGCTTGGCGCGGATCATGGCCGGCTGGATTTGCTGGTCGGCTGGCAAGCCTCCATCGGCAAAGCGGTGCTGGAGAGCTGGGGCTTCGCGCAAGAGCTGTGCGAGGCCGTGGGCGAACAAGGCGACCACGAACGCCGCTGGAAGCATGCGGCGGGACTCGCTGATGTGCTGATCGCCAGCATCATGCTCGCCGAGGCCTTGAACGCGCCCGAACCGCGCGCCGTCGCCAGCGACGGAATCAACGTGTTTCTCACCGTGGGCCTAAAGCCCGAAGACTTCGGCACCGTGCTCGCCGAGGCAGAAAGACAAATCAGCTTGGTGCATCAAGCCCTGGCCGCTTGAATTCCGCAGCCAGTTCCCGGGCGGCCTTGACCAGCATCAGTGTGTCCACGCCCACGGCCACGAACAGAGCGCGGTGATTTCGCTCAGGGCTTCTTCAAGCGCGCGTGTAGGTTGTTGTGCTTGAGCGTGCCGGCCTCGCTGAATTCGCAGAGCTCGAGGGACAGCGCCAAGCCCTGGTGGGCGAATTGCTCGGCAAAATGCGCCTTCATGATGCCGAACAGACCATTGCTGGTGGCCGCCTTGGCGGCGTCGCTACGGCCTGCGCCGATTTTCAGGATGGCGTGCACAAAAGCTGCGTCGGCCACCGAACCATCGGCAATACAATAGTCTTCGAAAGAAATGGCGCGCACGCGCACGCCGCCGGGTGGAAATACGGCGGATCCATCGACGCGCAGCGCCGTCATAAACTGCGCGAGCTCGCGGCACAACTCGCCGAAGCGCCCGCCGGTGCGCAAGTTCGCGCTGTACTCCAGGGTCATGTGCGACATGCTGAAGCACCCTCGATGCCGACGCCCACGGCGTCACCACGAATACTCATGGTTGCAACTGTGCAGCCCACGGCAAAGATGGGAATCGGCCGATAGTGCTGCAACCGGCCTTGACCGCCCGCTGCGGCCGCGATGCTGATGAAGGTACGAATCTCGAAACCTCCCTGTCCCGCGTCCCGATAAGTCAGCTCATCCGTATAGGACAACATCGCCGCCTTGTCGTTGGCCAGCCAGCGCCGCAGGAATTCTCGGTCCCAGGCTTCGTTGATCTTGCCCGAGTCCGGCGTCGCCGGCCAATGAGAAATGCCGCCGGTGCCGACCAAGGCGATTCTCTCCGGCGCGAGATCGGCGGCGCGGCGCAGCGCCTTTCCCAGGGCCCAAGCGCGATGCAAAGGTGTCAGTGGAGGTCCCTGGCAATTGATGTTCACCGGAATGACCGGCAAATCGTAGTGGGGGGTCAGGAAGCTCAAGGGCACCATCACGCCATGATCGAATTTCCACTCCTCCGCGTATGCCACATCCACGGTCTGCATCATGTCGCGGATCAGCCGCAGCGCCAGCGGCGCATTGCCGGGTATGCGCACGCGAGGAATACCCAGCCATTGCGGATCCTCGATCGGCCCCTCGTAGCCGCCCGCCATTCCCATCGCAAATACCGGCATATTGTTCATGAAGAAATTGGCAAAGTGCTCGGCGGCCACGATGACCAGAACATCGGGTTTCGCTGCGGCCAATTCTTCGCCCATGCCGCGATAGGCGCGATAAAACTCCTCGGCAATCTCTCGGTCGGCCATATGCGCCCGGCCGGTGATACCGGGAGCATGGCTGCAAATACCGGCAAATACCAGGCTCATGGACAGCTCATAGGTCGGCCACTTTCTCATCCAACCCCGTGGTCATGGCGTAGACGCCGGCGCGCACCGGCCCATGGCGAGTGACGCCGCCGCGCATAGCGGCGAGGTAGTCTGCCCAGGGCATGCCGAGGAAGGCCGCATAGTGCATCAGCAATTGTCCGTTCGCGCCCAGGACGTAGATCAATCCAATGTCTGCGGCTTCGAGCGCGCTGCGCTCCTCACTGGTCAACTCATATCGGTCGAGAATAGCCGGTAAATCGGCTCGGCATTGCCGCTGCAGTTCCTGGTCACGGTTGATGTCGAACAGAAATTTCTGCATCTGGTACAGGCTCAAGACGCACCCCAGTGCGGGATGTGATGGGCACCCAAGCTCACGCAGACATTCTTCGGCTCCAGAAACACTTCATAACTCCAGGTGCCGCCTTCGCGACCAACGCCCGAAGCCTTGGTGCCGCCGAAAGGCTGGCGCAGATCACGAACGTTCTGGCTGTTGACGAAGCACATGCCGGCCTCTACCGCGGCGGCGACGCGGTGCGCCCGACCTATATTCTCGCTCCACACATAGCTGCTCAAGCCGTAGGCAATATCGTTGGCCTGGGTGATGGCGTCCGCCTCATCGGCAAACGGGATGAGGCACGCGACCGGACCGAAGATCTCTTCCTGGGCGATGCGCATGCCGTTATCCACATCGGCGAACACCGTGGCCTGCACGAAATTGCCTTTCTTGAGCGAGCCCTCAACCGACGGCGATTCCAGCCCGCCGCACATCAAGGTCGCACCCTCTTTCGGGCCCATCTCGATATAGCGTCGAACCTTCTCCAAATGACTTGCGCTGATCATCGGCCCGATGATGGTTTTCTCATCGAGCGGATCGCCGATCGCGATGCGCCGCGCACGCTCGACGAATTTCTGTACGAAGCCCGCATAGATGGATTTTTGCACCAGAATGCGCGAGCCCGCC
>JAYTXS010000079.1:0-4747 GCA_043742845.1 Gammaproteobacteria bacterium | reverse complement strand
GCCCATGCGAGAACCGCTATTTGACCCCAAAGCTGCCAAGCAAACGGTCAGCATCACCCTGAACTCGGATCTTTACGCCAAGGTCAAAACTTTAGGAATCAATACTTCCCGGGTTGCTGAGGAGGCGCTGGCAAAGAAGTACGACGAGCTACATTCGGAGGCTCTCATCGCCGAGTTCCGACGGGGCCTGGCTGCGGTGGAGAGTTACGCCGACCAGCATGGCTCGTTCGCTGAACGGGTCCGCGAACACTATGAGCGCGCCGATGGCGCAGTTTGATGTGTTCGTGAATCCAATCGCCGCTACGCGTCGCGCCTATCCCTTCGTCGTTACCCTGCAATCCGACTTCGCGCAGGACGCTCGTGGCCAGATCGTTGCGCCCCTGGTGCCGTTAGCTTCGATGCCCAAAGTCATCAGCCGGCTTACGCCGATCGTCGCGCTGGATGGATCCGAGCATAGGGTTCTCGTGCCCGCGCTTACCGGTATGAGTGTCCGCGATTTACGGGAGCGCCACGCCTCCTTGGCATCCGCCCGGAGCGAACTGCTGACTGCGATCGATCTGCTGTTTTTCGGGGTCTAGCGAGAGCGCCGCGCTTAAGGGGTTCGCCCGCCCGCGGGTAAAGGCGCGCCCACCGGGAACTTGGTGAAGATCGCTGCGACGCCGGCACCGATCTTGGCTTCGGCGTTTGGGCCCGTCAGGTCGGAACCATTCTGGCTTACCGACGCGTGCCAAATCGGCGTGCGTGACTTCGCATCGAACAGATCGATGGCAATGCGCGTCTCGTTGTTCACGTAGGGGCCGTCCCAGCCCCAGCCGCCGTAGAAGCCGCCGCGGCGGCCCCAACCGCCGTAACCGGCCCAGCCGGAGTAATAATCGTTGAACACTTGGCGCGTCCCCATGGCGTAACCGACGATGCATTCCGCCGCGCCGCGAGCTGCGGGCTGAATGCCTTTGGCCGAGAGGTTGGAGGCAACGGCCACTCGCAGGCGCTCGCCATTCAAAGGATTACCGTAGGCGGCGGGTTGGTCTGCATTCGCGACATGCTCGTTCGCGAACGCATAGGTATGGCAATTAGACACCGACATGCTGGGATTGGCATCGGTAGTGACGGGCAGTGTCGTGCAGCCGGCAAGGGCGACACCCAGGGTTGCGGCGACTGCAGCGTAAGACAGATGGCGATTTAACATATTAAAACCCCTTCGAACAACCAAGATTTGCGCTAACGGTGGATTTTACCTTAAACGCGGGATGCCCCAATCGGTTGACGCCTCAGGCGCCGTCGCCATCCGAAGGAAAGGACATACCTACCGTGTGGTAGCCACCATCGACGTAGAGTACTTCGCCGCTGACACCCGCGGCCAGATCCGAACACAGAAAGGCGGCCGCGTTGCCCACGTCTTCGATGGTTACATTGCGCTTGATGGGCGCGGTGGCCGCCACGTGGGACAGCATTTTGCGCAGGCCGGGAATACCCGCCGCCGAGAGGGTTTTGATGGGGCCGGCGGAGATCGCATTGACCCGCACGCCTTGCGGGCCCAAGTCGGCCGCGAGGAATCGCACATTTGCCTCGAGGCTGGCCTTCGCCAGTCCCATGACGTTGTAGCCGGGAATGGAGCGCACCGCTCCTAAGTAGCTCAAGGTCACGATCGATCCTGCGCGGCCGTGCATGAAGGGCAGCGAGGCGCGCGCGAGCGCGGTCAAGCTGTAGCTCGATATATCGTGCGCCACGCGAAAGCCCTCGCGGGTGGTGGCATCGATGAAGTTACCGGCCAGCGCCTCGCGCGGCGCAAAGGCCACTGCGTGAACCAAGATGTCGAACGCATCCCAATGAGATTTCAGGTGCGCGAAGCCCTGTGCGATTTGTTCATCGTCGGCAACGTCCATGACGAAGGTGATGTCCGACCCCAGCTGTTTGGCCAGCGGCAGCACGCGATCCGTCATGCGCTCGATATGCGCGAATGCGAGCTCGGCACCTTGGCCGTGCATGGCTTGCGCGATGCCCCAGGCAATGGAGCGGTCCGTGGCGAGACCGACGATGAGTGCGCGCTTGCCCTGCAAAAAACCCATGCTTGCTACCCCTCTTGCCGGTGCGCATCGACGTACATGACGAGGTGCTGTCCGGCTTTGATTTGATGATGTTGATTCAGGCCGTTCCAGCTCTTGAGCTGCGCCTCGGAGACTTGAAATTGCTTGGAAATGCTGTAGACGGTGTCGCCGCGGCGCACCGTATACAGCACTCGCCGACCCGACTCCGCGCCCTCGCCGCGAAACCGGCGCGAGCTCGCCTTGATGACCAGGCGCTGGCCCTTCACCAGCGCATCCCCGGCGCCAATGCTATTCAAGCGCGCCAGTGTGCTCACCGGCATGCCGTGGCGGCGTGCAATGCTGGACAGGGTCTCGCCCGCGCGCACGCGATAGACGATTTGACGCTGCTTGCGTCCGCCGACATCAGCCGGGCGATCCACACGCGAGGCGGCCAACAACACCTTGTCCGGCAATTCGCCGCTGGTCTCGGGAATCTTCAGTGTTTCGCCGACCGTGACCTTGCCGCCGCTCAGATCGTTGATCTTGGCAAGGACGGTGGACGAAGTGCCGTATTGCTTGGCGATCATGGCAAGCGTTTCGCGATGCGTGACTTCGTGAGTGGAGTAGCGCACCCGATCCTCAGGCGCTAATGCCTTGAGTGCAGTTTCGAAACCGTCCGCGTTGTCGATGGGCACCAGCATGCGGTGCGGGCCGTCCGGGTCGGTGGCCCAGCGGTTGTAGCCCGGATTCAAGGCCACCAGCTCATCGTAGCTGGAGCCGGCCAATCGCGCCGCTATCTTCAGGTCAATCTGCGAGTTCGTATCGATGACGGCGAAGTAGGGTTCATTCGGAATCACCGCGAATTCCAAGCCGTAGCGTTCAGGCTCCGCCATCAGGCGTTTCATCGCCAGCAGCTTCGGTACATAGGCACGGGTTTCGGCGGGCAGCTTCAAATGCCAGAAATCGGTGGGCTTGCCATGGGCTCGGTTGTAATCGAGCTCGCGCTGCACGCTGTTTTCACCGACATTGTAAGCGGCAATCGCCAGCAGCCAGTCGCCGTCGAATTGATCGTGCAGCGCCTGTAAATAATCGAGCGCCGCGCGCGTCGATTCGACGACATCGCGACGGCCGTCATACCACCAGTTTTGTTTCAGGCCAAAGCGCACGCCGGTGCCAGGAATGAATTGCCATAGTCCGGCGGCCCGGCTGACCGAATAGGCAAAGGGCTCGTAGGCGCTCTCCACCACGGGCAGCAACGCGAATTCGAGCGGCATGCCGCGCGCCTCCACTTCAGTGACGATGTGGTACATATAGCGCTGACCGCGCTGAAATACGCGCTCAAGGTAGTCCGGATTGTGTTCGAACCAGGCGAGCTGCGTATCGATCGCAGGTTCCTGCACCTCATCTAAGACGAAGCCGGCGCGCATACGATCGAATAGATCGTCGTAGTCCTCGCCGTTGTGATGCTGCCATTCGCTCGGCATGGTGAGCTTGGGAGTCGCAGTCACCGTAGCTGCAGCGACATCGGCGGGCGCGACCGTGGTCTGCGCGCTGGTGGTTCCGGCGGGAATCGCGATGGGTGCGTGCTCGGGCGGCTTGCTCGGCTGCACGGAGCAGGCGCCGAGCAATACGGCGCCGGCCAATAAATAATGTCGCGCGAGGAGTGCCATAGCTGAGCCCGCTAGCGGAACTGATCCTTCCACGCGCGCAATTCGCCGAATACGCCGGCGGCATCCTCGAGCGGTTTGCCGGCGTGTAGCGCCGCGGCTGCCGCTACGGTCGCGTTGTCGCAGCGTAAGAAGGGATTGACGCGAACTTCCAGGCCCAATGTGGAGGGCAGAGAAGGTTCACCCGCCGCCCGCAGCCGCTGCACGGCGTGCTGGTATTCGTGCGCGGCGGAATTGCCGGGCTCGACCGTCAAGGCGAAGCGCAGGTTTGCCGCGGTGTATTCGTGGCCGCAGTACATGCGAGTGTCGGCCGGCAACTCACGCAACTTGTTCAATGAAGCATTCATTTGAGTGGGCGTACCTTCGAACATTCGACCGCAGCCGGCGCTGAACAGCGTGTCTCCGCAAAACAGCGCCCCATGACCGTAAAAGGCGATATGGCTTAACGTATGCCCCGGCACTGCCAAAATCTCGAAGGAAAGTCCCAAGTTCGCAAGTTCGCATTGCTCGCCATCGTGCACGGTGCGTGTGCGCTGTGCAATTCGCGCATCGTCCGGTCCGATCACGGGCACTTGGCCGAGCCGTGTAAGCTGCGCCACGCCGCCGATGTGATCGGGATGATGGTGAGTGAGTAAAATCGCGGCTAAGCTTGCACCACGACGCTGCAACTCTGCAATAACCCCAGAGGCCTCGCCGGGATCGACTACCACGACTTGCTTGGGGGCTTGCGGCGATTCGATCAGCCAGATGTAGTTGTCGGCGAATGCGCGCACCGGGCGCACGTTAAGATGCGTGCTGTGAATTGACATTTTGCGGCGTATTTAACCTGTAACATTCGAACTTCGCTAGTGTTTTAGTGGGAGGGCTCAAGTTGGAAGCATTGCGCGACACGCCTTCGGCAGATTGGTTCGCGGGGCCCTTAGGGGACCGCGTGCTGCGCGAAGAGGCGGTGCTGGCGCCGCTCGCCCTCGATGACGTATTCGGCTTCGAGTTGCTGCAAGTGGGTGCTTGGGGACCCGCGCGGCACCTGCTCGACGGCGCCCGCACTCAGCACAC
>JAYTXS010000078.1:0-5782 GCA_043742845.1 Gammaproteobacteria bacterium | reverse complement strand
CGGTAGAATTCCTCATATTCTTCGGGCGTACAGAATCCCATGACGCGCTCGACTCCCGCGCGGTTGTACCAGCTGCGGTCGAACAGGACCATTTCACCGGCCCCGGGCAGATGCGAGACATAACGCTGAAAGTACCACTGCGTACGTTCGCGGTCGTTCGGCGCCGGCAGCGCCACGGCCCGGCATACGCGAGGATTCAGCCGCTGCGTGATTCGTTTGATGGCGCCGCCCTTGCCGGCGGCATCGCGCCCCTCGAATAAAATGACCACCTTTTCTCCAGCGGCAACCACCCAATCTTGCAGCTTTACCAATTCGGCCTGCAGCCGGAAAAGGTCGTTGAAATAGCGGCGTCGATAGTCCTTCTGCGCCTCGTCGCCCGTTCCCGCCATACCGGGAAGTGGATGGCGATCCTCAATCTCCATTTCCAATTCTTCGTCGTAGCTGTCGGCCAGATCACGGCTGATGCGGCGAATCAATTCCTCGCTGTCGAGCGGTGGCATGTCAGTCATGATGGGCTCTCACATTTACCGAATAAGGGTGGCGTCACCAGGTTACGCTATCGACGTTGACGATTTGTGAACACGCTATTCTCGTGATCGGCACCCTACAAAAGCGCAATAATCTTGGCCTCTCACCGGTCTGCTGAGTAGTCACTTCACGGCTGCAGGCTTGCTATGGCGCGATCACGAATCCCTCTCGCTGCGGCTGGCTTGATCTGCGGCGCCGTTCTGGCTGACTTCGCCGCAGCTGCAGAACTCCAGCCCCGCCCCGCGGTCATCGAGCTGTTCACATCCGAAGGTTGCAGTTCCTGTCCGCCGGCTGAGGCCTACCTGGGCGAGCTCGCGCGGCGCCCGGACGTGCTTGCGCTGGCATTCCACGTCGACTACTGGGACGACCTGGGATGGCGTGACCTGTTCGAAGTAGCCGAGGCGGTGCCGCGCCAGCGCAACTACGCGAAAACACTGCACCTTCCCTCGATTTATACCCCTCAACTGGTCGTCGATGGCCGCATCGACTTCGTCGGCAGCGACCGCAAGGCTATCAGCGCAGCGCTGCAGGAACCTCGCCAGGGCGTTGCCGTGGCCTTCACGATACGGGAAGACGACATCCGAATCGATTTGCCCGCAGAGGACGGCAGCCGGCCCTGCGACGTATTGCTGATCGCCTATCGGCGTAGCGCGACATCTGCCATTGGACGCGGCGAGAATGCCGGCCGCACCTTGACGGAGTACGGCATCGTGCGCGCCGTGCAAAATCTAGGCGCCTGGAGCGGCCAGGCACATCAGTTTCATGCAGCTCTCAAATCCCTGCCAAGCGATGCCACCAATGCCGCAGTGCTGGTGCAAACGACGGGACAGGCAGCCATCATCGGCGCGGCAACCTACGGCCTTCGCTGAATAAAAACTCGGCGGGTCCGTTCGGTTAGTATCCTTGGAGCGATTTTCCGCCCCACCGCGAAAGGACCTTAAGCCCGTGACGGACCCCGGATCTGCTTCCAGCGGCCTACGCCAAGGCCTAAAGCAGCGGCACATGACCATGATTGCCCTAGGCGGCGTCATCGGCGCCGGACTGTTCGTCGGCAGCGGCGTGGTCATCAAGGCCGCCGGGCCTGCCGCGGTTCTATCATTCGCGATTACGGGTCTGCTCGTTGTGCTCGTCATGCGCATGCTAGGAGAGATGGCCGTGGCGGTGCCGGCGGTGGGCTCCTTTTACGAATATGCCCGGTTGGCTTGGAGCGACCGCCCGCGGGTCGGTCAACTCGCCGGCTTCCTGACCGGCTGGATGTATTGGTATTTCTGGGTCATTGTCGTGGCCCTGGAGGCGGTCGCCGGCGCAGGACTGGTGCGCTACTGGCTGCCCAACCAGCCGGCCTGGCTGATCAGTCTTACCGTCATGATCTTGCTGACCCTGACCAATGTCTTTTCGGTCAAATCGTACGGCGAATTCGAATTCTGGTTCTCCTCGATCAAAGTCGCCGCCATCGGCGTCTTCTTGCTGCTGGCGCTGCTATACGTCCTCGGCCTGTGGCCCGGAGTCGCCCCCAACGTTGCCAACCTCACCGCGCATGGCGGTTTTGCACCGAATGGCGTGTTGCCCATTTTGACCGGCGCCGTCGCCGCTACCGGCTTCTACTTCGGCGCCGAGATCGTCTCCATCGCCGCGGCGGAGGCAGCCGAGCCCGCGAAAGCGGTTGCCAGGGCGACCAACTCGGTCATCACGCGGGTGCTGCTGTTCTACGTCGGATCCATTCTCCTGGTCGTGTGCTTGGTACCCTGGGATTCAGCGGCCATCAGCACACCCTACGTCAGCGCCCTGAGTGCCATGCACATCCCGGCGGCGGCGCATATCATGAACGCGGTGGTCCTCACCGCAGTGCTGTCGGCACTGAATTCGGGACTTTATGCCTCTTCACGAATGCTGTTCGCGCTCACACGGCACGGCGATGCGCCGCGGGGGCTTGCCACGCTCAGCGGCAATGGCGTACCGATCCGCGCCATTCTGCTCGGCACTTTGTTCGGCTACGGCACGGTCATCATGTCGTACGTCTCGCCCGATACGGTATTCCCTTTTCTGGTCAACTCCTACGGCACGGTGGCGATATTCGTGTACTTGTTGATCGCGGTCTCGCAGCTGCGCCTGCGCGCGCGATTGGAACGAGAGGATCCGTCGCGGCTCGTGATCCGCATGTGGGCTTACCCCTACCTGACCTATATGGCCATCGCGGGCATGCTCGGCATCGTGCTCGCCATGGCCTTCATTCCGGAGCAGCGAACGCCGCTGGTATTCGGCTGCATCAGCTTAGGATTACTGCTGCTGGGATTCGTCGCGCGAGTCCGATTCGGTCCCGCCTAGTACGGACGGTCGCCAATCACCGTGGCGCGATGCATGATGCGCCGTTCGGGCAAATAGTCCGCAACGGCGTAGTGGTGCGTAATGCGGTTATCCCAGAACGCAATGTCGTCGACGCGCCACTGCCAGCGCAGCGTGAATTCGGGGCGCGCCGCATGGGCGAACAAGAAGGCCAGCAATGCGTCGCTCTCTCTCGCATTGAGTTCGTTGATGTGAGTGGTGAATCCGTCGTTGACGAATAACGCCTTGCGTCCGGAAACCGGGTGAGTGCGCACCACCGGATGGGTTACGGGCGGATGCTTTGCCACCGCGCGCTGGTAGCGCTCCTTGAAGCCCGGATCCTGCCCCCAACGACCGGCGGGGAAGGACTTGACCACCGAGTGTTCGGCGGTCAAGCCCGCCAGCATTTCTTTCAGCGGCGCGGATAGGGCATCGTAGGCGGCAAGATTGCTCGACCACAGCGTGTCCCCGCCCGCGCTCGGCAATTGCTTGGCGGCCAGGATGCCCGCCAGCGGCGGCGTCTGAGTGAAAGTGACGTCGGTGTGCCAGTTGTCATTGTCGGGGAGAAAGTCGCCGTGCGTGTCCAGCACCAGGATCTGTGGCAATTCCGGCAGCAACGGATAAATCGGATGAATGTGCAGCTCACCGAAGTGCGCGGCGAAGCGGCATTGCTGTTGCGGCGTGATCGGCTGCCCTCGGAAGAACAAAATCTGATGCTCGACCAACAATTCGCCGAGCCGATCGACGGATTCCGGCGACAGCTCATCGGCCAGCGTAACGCCCTCGACGATGGCGCCTAAGGCGGGGGTCAGACGGGAAGTGGTAATGCTCATATCCCATCATGCCATGCGTCGTCGCTGGTGTTAATCGGCGAACTCCAGCATCGTAGCGGTCACCCCTATATAAGGCGTCCGAGCGTGAATCTTGCCTCGCTGTGGTGCCTCGATCCGTCGGTCACCTACCTGAACCACGGATCATTCGGCGCGTGCCCCTCCGCTGTACTGGAGGTACAGTCGGCGCTGCGCCTGGAAATGGAACAAGAGCCGGTGGATTTTCTGGTCAAAAACCTGCCGGCGCGCATGGACACGGCACGTCGTGCCCTCGCGCTCTTTCTTGGCGCCGAACCTGAGGATCTGGTGTTCGTGCCGAATGCCACCGCGGGCGTCAATGCCGTGTTGCGCTCTCTGGCATTCGAATCCGGGGATGAGTTGCTCGTGACCAGTCACACCTATGCCGCCTGCCGCAAGACCGTCGATTTTGTGACGGCGCGAAGCGGAGCCACCGTGGTGGTGGCCCACCTTCCCTTCCCCTGCCGTGACGAGGAAGAGATTATTGCGGCGGTACTGCAATGTGCGTCACCGCGAAGGCCTGGCGTTGCTCGACCATGTGACCAGCCCGACAGCCCTGGTCCTGCCGATCGCGCGCCTGGTCGGCGAATTACGTGCGCGTGGGATCGACACGCTGGTGGACGGCGCCCATGCGCCAGGAATGGTACCGCTGGCTCTGGCGGACTTAGATGCTGCCTATCAAATGCCGCGCAGCTTCTACGCCATGGCGCAGGACGGCGTGCTGCCCAAGGCGTTCCTGCGCGTGAACCCCGATACCCAGGTGCAGGAAGTGGGCTTGCTGTTCTTCGGGACTACCATGCTGCGAGAAGCTGCTGAACTACGTGATGTTCACCGATACCCTGACGCTCGCTGTCGTGGCCTCGACGTTGTTCGTATTGCGGCGCCGGCACACGGGCGACGGAGGCTTCTCGATGTGGGGATATCCATTCCTGCCCGTCGTCTACATTGCATGCCTGCTTGGCATCGCCGCACGAGTCTTCAGCTTGGAACCGCGTCTCGCGGTGGCCGGTATCATTATCCTGCTCACAGGCTGGCCGCTATTTCGACTTGGCCATCAGTTGTTCGGCGGCAACGCTAACTCATGAGCTGCCACACGCTCTCCAACCGCGGTAGCAGCTCAAGTCCGCTGCCGCATGCGGCGCACGCTGGCATCGAACACCAACCTCGCCACTGCAATGCCGATGCCCAAATCCGCGACCACATCACGGCAGCGCTCCTTGACCGCTTCGCTTAATTGCACGTCCTCGCCGCCGAGCGCACCGGCCTGGCATTGAATTTCGGCGGCACGCTGCACCGTCCAGAGCAGCAAAAAGGCGCACGGGATGTCGCGCTCGCAAACCGCGATTCCGTGATTGCGCAGGACCAGCACATGCTTGTCGCCGAGACTCTTGAGCATACGCCCGCGCTCATCGGCATACAGCGTAATGCCCTCGAAGTCGTGGTAGCCGACCCGGCCGTAGAATTGCGCCCCATAGAAATTATTGTGATCGAAGCCGCTGCGCTTCATGGCAACCGCCGACACCGCCGTGCTGTGCGTATGGGCCACGCACGCGACATCCGGACGCGACTCATGGATTGCGCCGTGCAAGGCGAAGCCGGCAGGATTAGCTGGGTATTCGGACGGTTCGACCAGATGTCCATCGACTCCGACCTTGAGCAGATTCTCCGGAGTAATTTCGCAGTAGTTCAGCCCAAACGGGTTCACCAAATAATGGTGTTCCGGACCGGGCAGACGCACCGAGATATGATTGAAAATCATCTCGGTCCAACCTAGAAAATCAATAAGATGGTAGAAGTCAGTGAGTTCGCACCGCAGGCGCCGCTCTTCGGCGTCCATGACAGGCAGCGGCGAACGCGTCGGCATCATGGTGATCGCTCCTCTCAATGGGCTGGTTGAATGCCTGCGCGGATTATGGCCGTGGCGCAGGTATTCGTCCATGATAGCCACAATGCTGAGCGAGGTTGCGCGGCCTGCGCGATGTGACGCTCACTGCGGGGGGCGTTGCGCTCATACCCGGCAGAGCCGTCCATTGGTTCAGCTGCAGCGACAAGGATTCTTGTCTGATGGCGGTAACTTTCAATCA
>JAYTXS010000077.1:0-4404 GCA_043742845.1 Gammaproteobacteria bacterium | reverse complement strand
TTCCTGACCAACAGCGATTGTGAGGTCATATTGCACTTGTACCGCGAATACGGAACGAAGTGCCTGGACCATCTGCGCGGAATGTACGCTTTCGCGCTATGGGACACGGAAAAGAAGCAGCTGTTCGCCGCCCGAGATCATCTCGGCCAGAAACCGTTCTTCTACTCGATGCAGGACGGCATGTTCGCTTTCGCCTCGGAAATCAAGGCGCTGCTGGCCCTTGACCCTTCGTTGCGAAAGCTCAACTTGGAGGCGTTGGACCAATACCTCGCGCTTCGCATCATTGCCTCGCCGCGCAGCATGTTCGAGGGCGTGCATAAATTGCCGCCCGGGCATGCGCTGATCGTCGAACCGAATGGCAACCCGACAATCTGGCGCTTCTGGGACCTCCACTATGCGCCGAAGCTTGCGGGGTCCGAGGACGAATTGACCGATGCACTGGAGGCCGAGGTGCTCGTCGCCCTGCGCCAGCATTTGGCGAGCGATGTGCCGGTGGGCGCATTCTTGAGCGGCGGCCTGGATTCGAGCCTCATCGTGGCGATGCTGGCCCGGCATTGCGTCGGCAAGGGATTCCCCACCTTCACATTGAGCGTGCCGCACGCAAGCTACGACGAAGCTCCCTTTGCGCGCCAGGTTGCCGAACAGTTCGGCACTGAGCACCACGAGGGAAGCCTCAAGCTCAATCTTGCCGAATCGCTTCCGAACCTGGTGTGGCACCTGGACGAACCGTCGGATGCGCTCGCTCTGTGTACCTGGGAATTGGCGCAATTCACACGCCAGCACGTGAAAGTGGTGATCGGCGGAGATGGCGGCGATGAGATATTCGGCGGCTATGACCGCTATTACGGATACGCCTACGCCGGCAAGTACGCGCGCATACCTAGGGCGCTGCGCCGCCACGTCATCGGTCCGGCGCTCAAGCTCATGCCTTCCGGTGGCTGGTACAAGAGCCGCAGCCATCAAATGCGCTGGCTGCATCAAATGTCGCTGCTGGACGGAGGCGCTCGCTACTCGGGCAGCCTGTCGTATTTTTATTTCGACACTGCATCCCGGCTGGACTTGCTGACTGCGCGCTCCCGCGAGGCGCTGCAAGGTTTCGACCCGGAGGCCTGCATCAAGGATCCTTTCAATCGCATCCAGGCGGCGGAACTCGACCGGATGCTGTACGCGGACGCCGAAGTCAGGTTGCCCGATCATCCGGTCATGATCACCGACCGGATGACCATGGCGCATGGGCTCGAGGCGCGCAGCCCCTTCATGGATCATCGTCTGGCGGAGTTCGCAGCGCGCCTGCCCTGCGAAATGAAGGTGCGCGGTAAGAGCCTGCGCTATCTACAGCGGCGCCTCGCAGCGCGCTACCTGCCCGAATCACTGCTGAGCCGGCCCAAGCAGGGTTTCGCCTCCGCCATGCCCTACCTCCTGCGTAACGAATATCACCGTCTCTATACGACGGTGCTGCCGCGCTCTGAACTGGTCGCCGACGGAATTCTTCGCGGCGAACCCATGCGCCGGCTGGTCAGCGAACACCTCTCCGGAGCCGCCGATCATGGCAACCGCTTGTGGCTGCTATTGAATGCCGAGGTTTGGTATCAAATGCAGATCAAGGGCGCATCCGTCGATCAGATGAGATCGATTCTCCAAGGACAATGATCGTCTCATGGCCGACTCTTCTGCTGCAAAATTCAAACCCGGGTGGTACATCGCGCTGGTTGCCCTGGCCGCACTGACGGCCTATGGCTATACCCTCAGAAAGGACGGCATTTTCTCCTGTCCCGCGACGGGGTACGGGCCGGACAGCTACCTTGCGTACTGCGAAACGGATCACTATGGCGACTATGATCATGGCGCCCTATGGTTTGATCTAGAGTCCGGGATTCGCAGATCGCTGGCCGGTGCCCAGGTGCTGTTTTTAGGCAACAGCCGGATGCAATTCGGCTTTTCGAGCGACACGACCGGCCGCTGGTTTGCATCCGAGGTGCCCTACTACCTGATGGGATTCGCGTACTGGGAGAACTACCAGTTTGAGTGGCCGCTGCTGAAGCGCATCAAGCCCCATCCGAAGGTTTACATAGTGAACATGGACCTGTTCTTTGGGACGGTCGTGTCGGGACCCGCGGCCTCCGTCATGCGCGACAGCGACGCCTATTCAAGCTATAGACGCAAACAGCTGTGGCAGATCCCGCATCGCGCCCTGTGTTCATCGTTTACCGCAATCTGCGGCGACAAGGGTGCGTTTTATCGTTCCGTCCGGACCGGCGAATACACCCGCTCCGGCGGTACGCAGTTTCACGACCCGGTTTCTTATGACATGACGATCGACGCGCCGATCGTAGCCGACTATGTGCAGCGCGGCCGCGAATTCTTCGCTTCCCTGCCTATCGACCGGGAATGCATTTTAATCACGCTCGTTCCCAGCAAAGACACGCACTCCGCCACGACCAAGGCGATCACGGACGCGCTCGGCCTGACTTTGATAGCGCCGCAACCCGCCGATTTGACCATGTTCGACCACTCGCATCTTGATCGGCCGAGTGCCGAGCGCTGGTCCCAGGCATTCTTCGAGGCCGCGGGCCCGACAATCCGCCAATGTCTGCAGCACGACGCCGGCGTCGCGGGTTGATTCGAGATGCTGTGGCTACCCGTTGCAACGAATTTTCGCGCCGAGCTTCGAGCCGCGCGCACGGCGACGAGCGCTGCTGAACGCCAGGATAAGCTCGCCGCGCTCGCGCAGCACCGGCTTAACTATCTGGAGACCCTCACGTTGGAGCGCGCGCTCAGCGAATTCCAGGAGAGCTTGCGCCCCGCGATGCCGGCGACGCGGCTCGCAGTGCTCGCTTCTGCGACCGTGGATCATCTGATCCCGGGAATTCGTGTCGGCGCACTTCGCCGACGTCTGCTCGCCGATTGCTACGTCGGCACCTATGGACAGTATCGCCAGGAATTGCTTCAGTCATCCTCCGCCTTGCACGAGTTCAATCCGGATACGGTGCTGTTGTCGATTTCCGCCGCCGAAGCCATCGCCTCGATTCCGCTCGGGGCAACCCGCGCCGAAGCGGACGCTGTTTTAAACCGCGCCGTCAACGAAATCCGTGAACTATGGAATCAGGCGCGCGTGCGCCTGCATGCCACGGTCATTCAACAGACCTTTCTCAACACTTCTGAAAGCCTGTTCGGGAATTACGACAGGATGGTGATGGGGGCGCCGCTGCGGCTCGTCGATCGTCTCAACGAGTTGCTGCTCGAGGCGGCTCACAGCGAGGCTGTCGCGCTGCTCGATGTCGCGCGAATCGCCGAGCGCGACGGCATCGACGCCTGGTTCGACACCGCGCGCTGGCTGCAGGCCAAAATGGAAATCGCGCCCGCCGCGATGCCGATGTACGGAGAACTCGTCGCCCGAATCATCGCCGCGCAGCGCGGCTTATCGAAGAAATGCCTGATTCTCGACTTGGACAACACGCTTTGGGGCGGCGTGATCGGCGATGCGGGCATCGACGGTATCGTGCTCGGGCAAGGCAGCGCCGAGGGCGAGGCACACGCGGCTCTGCAGCGGTATGTAAAACAGCTGGCACAGCGCGGCATCGTTCTGGCGGTATGCTCGAAGAATGACGCCCGGATCGCAGAGGAGGCGTTCGCCAATCACCCTGAAATGATCCTAAAGAGATCGGACATTGCCTGTTTCGTTGCCAACTGGGAGCCCAAGGAAGGCAACATCCGACAAATCGCCAAACAGCTCAACTTGGGGCTGGACGCGATGGTCTTCGTCGATGACAACCCGGTTGAACGCGCCGCGGTGCGCGCGGCGTTGCCGATGGTTGCCGTGCCGGAATTGCCGGCCGACCCGGCGCATTACGTGCGCTGCATCGCGGACGCCGGCTACTTCGAAGCCAGCGCTTTTACCGCCGATGATCAGCAGCGCAGCGAGCAATACGCGGCCAATGCCTCGCGCGACGCGCAGCTCTCGTCCGGCGGCGATTTGCAGGAATTCCTGGCAGGACTGCAAATGTCCGTGGTGTACGGGCGCGCCCGCGACGTGGATTTGACACGCATCACCCAGCTGATCAACAAGACCAATCAATTCAATACGACGACACGGCGTTACACGATCGAGGAAGTGACCCGTTACAGCCGCGATCCCGGCGTTTTCGTTCTGCAATTCAGGCTCGTCGATCGTTTCGGCGACAACGGCCTCATCAGCGTCATGATAGTGAAACCTCATCCGCTGGACGCCGGCGTGCACCTGATCGACACCTGGGTGATGAGTTGCCGGGTGTTCGGGCGCGAGCTGGAATTCGAAGCCATGAACATTGCCATGGAATTGGCGCAGGAGCACGGCGCCCAGGCGCTACGCGCGGATTTCAACCCCACGGCCAAGAACGCCGTCATCGCGAATCTATACTCGGACTT
>JAYTXS010000076.1:0-3930 GCA_043742845.1 Gammaproteobacteria bacterium | reverse complement strand
CGTGTTCGTCACCGGTGCGTTGATCGCGGGATACGTATGCGGGAATATTCTTGAAGCCAATGCGCAGCGTGAAGTGTTCGCCGAGGCGGGCCTGATGATGGATAGTGCTTTGGCCATGCGCGCGTACACCGCCAACGAGATCCTGCCCTTGCTCGCGACGCGAATTCAGGACGACTTTCCGCCGCAAAGCGTGCCGTTCTATGCGGCGACCCAGAATTTTCTGAAGCTCCGCGAGCGACATCCCGATTACACTTACAAGGAGGCAACTCTAAACCCCACCAATCCGCGCGATCGAGCCGCCGATTGGGAAGGCGACATCATTCAACGATTTAGGAACGATGCGGGTACTCAAGAGATGGTCGGAGAGCGCGACACACCCATTGGCAAATCGCTGTACCTGGCGCGGCCCATCCGCAACGCCGCGGAATGCGCGGCGTGTCATAGCACGCCTGCATCGGCACCGCCCTCTCTCGTGGCGCGATACGGCGGCGACAACGGCTTCGGTTGGCAGGCCAATGAGATTGTCGGGGCGCAAGTCGTTTCGGTGCCCTTCACGCGCGCTGTCGCTAATGCAAACCGCGCGCTGCGCGCCTTCATGATTTCACTGGCGGCCGTGTTCGCCGCGGTGTTCATCGTGGTCAATGCGGTGCTGTACCTCATGGTGGTTCAACCGGTGCGGCGGATCGCGCGTATCGCGGACCAATGGAGCCTGGGAAGTGTGCCGGCGGAAACCTTTCCGCGGCGCGGCGCGGCGGAAATCGCCTCGTTGAGCCTTTCCTTCAATCGGATGCGCAAGAGCCTCGAGAAGGCGCTGCGGTTGATCGAGAAGTAGCAGATGGCACGGGATGTATTTATCAGCTATTCACAGCCGGACCGCGACTGTGCCTTCGAACTGGTGGCGCGCCTCGAAGGTGCAGGCATTGGGTGTTGGATCGCACCGCGCGACATTGCCCCTTCCGCGGACTGGGCCGCGGAAATCATGGACGCAATTTCTACGGCGCGAACGATGATCTTGGTGTTCTCCGCCAGCAGCAATGATTCGCCTCAAGTGCGGCGCGAGGTGGAGAGGGCAGTCCACAAGCAGCTGAGCATACTGCCGTTTCGAATAGAAGATGTTCTTCCGTCCAAGAGCCTCGAATATTTTCTCAGCGCACAGCACTGGATGGACGCTTTTGCGCCGCCGCGCGAGCCACACTATGCCCGGCTGTGTACTTATCTGCGGACGCAGTTGGCGGATTCGCAGCCGGCGTCGATGAACCGGGTTGCGACGGTCGCTGCTTTGTTCGATGCGGCGGAGTTGCAGCGCATCGAGCGACACTTGGCCGGACACATCGGTCCGATCGCCAGACATTTGGTGAAGACCGCGGCGCTACACGCCGGCAGCGTCGATGACCTGGTCGCGAGACTCGCCACGGAACTCGATACCGAGACGGAGCGCTACGAGTTCACGCAGCGGTGCCGAAGCCGTGCACCCCGCGCTTGATTCGCCCCGTCAATTGCTGTCGACGTAGATGGCGACGCCATCTCCCGATTTACCATAAAAGAATGCCGAGACACCCAGGCCGAGGCCATAGGGCGAATGCCCAGAATCCATCTCGGTGCTGATTCCCGCGCCCACGGATCCCCCCGTCTGGCCAGCTACGCCGTGCAGCAATAGGCCATTCGCCCCGACCTTGGCCGCCTCGATTTTGAGGCGTTCAATGACCTTGTCCATTTTGGCCGCCGCAGTGATTGCGAATGATCCGCGACTTGAGGCACTGAGGTTGGCTATTTGCTCATACCGAGCGTCGGGCGGCTGCAGAAAAATCTTCACCTGATTCGGCGACGTCGGCGCTCGCGTCTGCCCTACCAGCGTCACGTGCGATGCGACACATCCTGTCACGGCAGAGATCACCCCGGCGGTACAGAGGCCCAGCGCCATTCGCGGATTTGATTTCATCCGACTCACTGTGGCCTTCATTGGCCGGCACCGCAACGGGTGCGGGCCCTATCTTGCGCCGCAGACATACCTAGATCGATTGATCGCTGCTAAAGTAGGCAAATCGTATGGAACTTGCCCTGACGCCTCTTGAGTTCGCGCGCCGAGCGCGAAAGCTGTACTCAGACCGCGAAGCGGTCGTTGATGGTGAGTCGCGTTGGACCTACGCGCAATTTCTCGATCGCTGTGATCGTTGGTCGTGCGTGTTGCAGAGATTGGGCCTCAAGCAGGGCGACCGTGTCGCAGTCATCGCGCCGAACACCCATGCCATGTTGGAGTCGTTCTATGCGGTGCCGCAACTGGGCGCCGTCATCGTGCCGCTCAACTATCGGCTAAGTCCGGAAGACTTCGCCTACATGATCAATCATAGCGGGTCGCGTTTCGTGTGCGCCCATGCTGACTACATTGAAGCGGTGGACTGTGTTCGGAATAAATTACCGAACGTTGAACGCTTTATCGCGTTCGAGGGAGCACGGCCGGACTGGTTGGATTACGAAGCCTCGATCGCCGACAGCCCAGCGGAATTCGTGAGACCGGAGATCGCGGAATCGGATCTGCTGGCGATCAATTACACCAGCGGCACGACCGCGCGGCCGAAGGGAGTGATGATCACCCACCGCAATGCGTGGATGAACAGCATCGGCGCGTTGGTGCATCACCCGATGACGGCTGCAGATCGGTATCTGTGGACCCTGCCCATGTTCCATGCCAATGGGTGGACGTTCGTCTGGACGGTTACTGCGGTCGGCGGGGTACATGTTTGCTTGCGCAAGATGGATGCCGCCGCGATGTATGAGGGCATCGGACGGGAAGGCATCACCATGCTGTGCGCGGCGCCGACCGTGTTGATCACTATCGCGAATGCACCGGCAGAACTACGCCGCGATGTGCGACGCGGCGTGAGGGTTTTGACCGGCGGGGCAGCGCCGGCCGCGGTCACTATCGAGCGCATGGAAGGCGAGCTGGGCTGGGAGATCACCCAGGTCTACGGGCTCACGGAGACAGCTCCGCTCATCGTCTTCTGTGAGCCGCGTCCGCAGGATGCCCCGTTGGACGCCGATGCCCGCAGCGTCATCAAAGCTAGGCAGGGCGTGGAGCTGATTCCTGCCGGCGAGGTCACCGTGCTCGACGACGGCGGCAATGAAGTTCCCCACGATGGGCGGGCTTTGGGGGAAATTGTGGCTCGCAGCAACCTGGTGATGAAGGGTTACTACCAGGATCCGGAAGCTACTGCGGACGCGTTCAGGGGCGGCTGGTTTCACACCGGGGACGCGGCGGTGATTCATCCCGACGGCTACATCGAGATTCGCGACCGCTTCAAGGACGTCATCATCAGCGGTGGCGAGAACATCTCGTCAATCGAGATCGAGGGCGCCTTGCTGCGCCACCCCGCCGTTCTAGAAGTCGCCGTGGTCGGGGTCCCGGATGAAAAATGGGGAGAGGCACCGCATGCCTTTGTCGTGCTTCACCCCGATGCTTGCGCAACTGCCGAAGAATTGCGTGTGTTCTGTCGCGATCGAATCGCGCACTTCAAAGTACCCCGGCACTTCAGCTTCCTACCTGAGTTGCCCAAGACCGCCACCGGCAAGATTCAGAAATTCGTGCTGCGCAACAAGCGCAGCGCGGTCAGCACGCAGTGATTTCTATTCTAGATAAGAAAGTTAAAACGTTGAAAAATAACGATATTTATCGCTGTAGATCTCGTTCTAGGACGTCAGATATGCGCGCGCCGATTCGATTCGCCTCCTGCAGAAGAGCAGCGATCTGCAATTCCAGGATGTACTGCCGATTGCCATCCGTGCCGTAGGGATCGAGTTTGTCGCGTTCTATTTCCAGACGCTCCGCTTCCTCGGTGAGCACTCGTTGCTGCGAATAGAGCTCGTCGAGGTGGTCTGGCGCGCCGAGAGGCATCGCACGACTGTATACGGATGCGCCGCAAATAGGGAGGCCGC
>JAYTXS010000075.1:0-2440 GCA_043742845.1 Gammaproteobacteria bacterium | reverse complement strand
GATGCGGGTCTTTGCCCCTTGATCACCCACAACGCGAGTGCTGCCGGATCACCGACGACCACGGGTGACTTGACCAGGCTCGGATACACGCCGTAGATGCCCGCGCCGTTTTGCTGATGGCAGGGTACGCAGTTGCCGCTGTAAATACGCGCGCCCGCCTCGGCCGCTGAGGACGCCGCGGGCGCGGGCGCCGCGACAGATCCCGCCGATGGTCGAGGAGCGCAAGCGCAGAGCGCGCCCGCTAGCACCAGTATCAATAATACGTTTTGCGCCAACATGTGCTAAATCTTACCAAATACGGCAATGGGGGCGACAATGGCACGACTCGGTCCGAAATCCAGGCTTCGCACGCTCCTCAAAATGAGTCTGGCGTCGCTTGCCGTCGCATGGGCATTCGCGCCTGCGGCGCAGACGCAGACGCAAGCACAGGCAACCGCACCGGCCGAGGACGCATTAAAGCAAATCATCGAAGAAGGCAACCCGGCCTATCTCGATTGGTCGGCGGCGTCGAGCGATCGGGATCAGATCGGTAAGCTTTACGAATCCAATGGCTATCGCCAGCTGTGGAGCGACGGCGAGAAACCGACGGCCGCTGCAATATCGCTGCTGCAGCAGTTGCGCCTTGCGGGCGAACGCGGCTTGGATCCTGAGGACTACCCGGGCAACAGGCTCGCCTACTTGCTGATCGATTTGATCGATGCACCGCACTCGGGCATCGAACAATGGGCTCTGTTCGACGCCGGTTTATCCCGGGCGGGCCTGCGATTCCTGTCGGACGTGCATTTGGGCCGAGTCGATCCCTCGATGATGGGACATGACTTGAGCGTGGGCAGGATAAAACTGGATATTCCGACCACCCTTGCCCATCTCTCCACCGCCGTCGATGTTGCCGCCGCCGTCGATGCACTGGAACCGCAGTTCAGCCACTACGCCCTTCTCAAAGGAAAGTTGTCGCAATATCGAGCACTGGCGGGAGAAGACGGCTTGAGCGACTTGCCAGCGCTGCCGGCGAAATCCCTCAAGGCCGGCGACGAGTATTCAGGCGCAGCGAAATTGCAGCAGTTGCTGGCCGCGCTCGGCGACGCCCCGCCCGTGACGCCGGACGCTGCCGCCCCGGCAGTCCTGTCGCCCCAATCGTGGAAGCGCTGAAGCACTTTCAAAGCCGGCATGGCGAAAAGCCCGACGGCGTGCTCGGCGCCGCGACCTTTACCCAGCTGACGCGCCCGCTCATTCAGCGCGTGCGGCAAATCGAACTGGCCATGGAACGCTGGCGCTGGCTGCCGTCGGAACTCGTGACCGCCCCCATCATCGTCAACATTCCGCAGTTTCGCCTGTTTGCATTCGAATCCACGGCCGACTCGGAAGCGCGCATCAGACAAATGGACGTCATCGTCGGCAAGTCCTTCGACTCGACTCAGACGCCGGTATTCGCCGCGGACATGAGTTACCTGATTTTCCGGCCTTATTGGGAAGTGCCTTACAGCATCGCCCTGAAGGAGGTGGTGCCGACCGCACGCAACAATCCCGCAGACATCGAGCGGCGCCAGATGGAAATCGTCAGCGGCGGCGGCAACTCCGCCACGGTCATGCCCAATACCCGTGAAAATGTTGAGCTGGTGGCCAAGGGCACCCTGCGGCTGCGGCAGCGGCCCGGACCGAACAACTCGCTGGGACTCGTGAAATTCATGCTGCCCAACGCCTACAGTGTCTATCTGCATTCGACACCGGCGCAATCCCTGTTCGCTGAGACGCGCCGCGATTTCAGCCATGGCTGCGTGCGGGTCAGCGACCCCGTCGGATTGGCACAGTACGTGCTGCGCGATGCGCCTGAGTGGACCCGCGAGAAAATATTGGCTGCGATGAACGGCACTGAACCTGTGACCGTTACCCTCAAGAATCGCATCCGGGTATTTATTGTTTACGGCACCGCCATCGCTACCGAGAAGGGCAATATTCTGTTCTTCGATGACATTTACCGGCACGATGAGCGTCTGGAAAAAGCGCTCGACGCACGGCGTGCGCGCAGTTAACCCTTCCAGGTTCTAAACGCCCCGGTGTCCAAGTGCACGAAGTTCGACGCGCGATAGTATCCAACGCCGCCGCGCTTCAAATCCTCAGCGTGGACCGCGAGATTGGCGCAATCGGCGCCGATCATGCGCACATCGATGGCCCGGCCTTGCATATGCAAGCTGTGTTGGGCGACACCCGCGCTCCTCTCATGCAAAACGGCGTTGGTGCGCGGGGACCGGTAGCCTGAGATCACGCTGAATGAAGGATCCGCACCCACTGTGTGGGCCACCTGCACCAGGTAATCGATGAGGCTGGGGTCGATGACATGCCGTTCGCCGGTGCGAAAGTCGCGCAACAGCACCTCGATCTTCGACAAAGCCTCGGGCATGTACGTGCCATCACGCGAATATTCAATCTCCAGCCGTTCATC
>JAYTXS010000074.1:0-5471 GCA_043742845.1 Gammaproteobacteria bacterium | reverse complement strand
GCCAATATGGCCTTAGCGCTGCTCAAGCTGGCCAATAAGATGGATCAAAATGTCGACTCGATCGACTACGACGTGAGCGGCGCTGCGAGCATAGATCTGCCCTTTTTGCGCGATTTGCCGTTTCATCAGATAGGCTCATTTTCGCTAAAGGGAATGCGATAACCTATTGAAATAGTTAAATAATTTTAAAATCGGTGCGCGACTACAAGCTTGCGTCTGGTAAACTCATCGGCCACACGCAAGCGCACCTCCACCTTTGAGGGGCGGCGCTGACAAGGTAATCATGGCCGCTTCGCCCTACGAGCAATTGGAACAAGAATTCCGCCGTCTGCACGCCTTCCGCGGCGCATTGTCGCTGCTGCGCTGGGATGCGGCGGTGATGATGCCGCGCGGCAGTGCCGACGTGCGCGGCGAGCAGTTGGCGGCGCTCGAAACGGAGCATCACGCCTTGCTTACCACCCCCAAGGTGGCGCGCCTGCTGGAACGCGCCGAGGCCGGTGCCTCGCAGCTGGAGGATTGGCCGCTCGCGAACTTGCGTGAGATGCGACGCCAGCGCGACCACGCCATTGCAACGCCGCCGTCGCTCATCGCGCGCTTGGCCAAGGCAACGGCACGCGCGGAAGTGTTCTGGGTCGAGGCCAAGAAGGCCAATGACTTTAAATTGCTGGCGCCGCACTTAGAGGAAGTAGTGCACCTGGTGCGCGACAAGGCCGCGCTGCTCGGGCAGGCACGAGGGCTTGCGCCTTATGACGCGTTGGTCGACGGGTTCACGCCGGGTATTTCGACGGCTGACATCGACACCATTTTCAAGGCGCTGTCGCGCAAGCTTCCCGGCCTCATCAATCAGGCCATCGAGGTGCAGGCGGCGCATGCGCCAGTGCCGCTGGCAGGCAAGTTTACGGTGGCGCGACAGCGCTCACTATCCGTGGAGGTGCTCAAGGCCCTAGGCTTTCCCTTCGATCGCGGCCGGCTGGACGAAAGCGAGCATCCATTCACCGAAGGCGTGCCGGGCGACATTCGAGTGACGACGCGCTTTGATCTCAACGATCCATTTTCCGGACTGTTGGGCGCCGTGCACGAGACCGGCCATGCCATGTACGATTTGGGCCTGCCGCTCGAGTGGCGGGATCAACCGGTGGGACGCGACCGCGGGCTGGCGCTCGAAGAGAGCCAGTCGCTGTTGTTCGAAATGAACCTGTGCCGCAGCCGCTCCTTCGTGAGGTATTTGCGCCCGCTGCTGGAGAAATACTTGCAGGTTAGCGGCCCGGAATGGGAAGAGGCCAATCTGTACCGCCATCTGATCCGCGTTCGCCGCAGCACGGTCCGCATGGATGCCGATGAGCTGACCTATCCCGTGCACATCATGCTGCGCTATGAGCTCGAGAAAAAGATCTTGGAGGGCTCGCTGCCGGTGGCGGATTTGCCGGAGGCGTGGAACGCGAACCTGGAACAGCGCCTGCATATTCGGCCCACGAACGACGTCGATGGCTGCCTGCAGGACATCCATTGGGCGGTGGGCCATTTTGGCTATTTCCCCTCCTACGTATTGGGCGCCGTCATCGCCGGGCAGCTCAACGAGGCTATGCGGGCGGCGCGCCCGTCGCTGGATGAGGAAATTGCGGTCGGCCAATTCGGCGGAGTGATGGACTGGCTGCGCGACAACGTGCACGGGGTGGGCGCGCGCTTGCCGGTGCAGGAACTAATCAAGCAGGCCACGGGGAAACCGCTGACGGCGGCGGCTTATCTGCGCTATCTGGAAGCGAAATATCTCGAGATCCCCTAAGTTAGAGTGTCGCTGCCGTTGAAACTCGCATCCAATAACTCGAAAAAACTTGCGGCTCAGCTGCGCGGCTCGGTGGGCAAGGCCATTGCCGACTTTGGAATGATTGCCAACGGCGATCACGTGATGGTGTGCCTGTCCGGCGGCAAGGATTCCTATACCTTGCTCGACATGCTCCTCAGCCTGCAGCGCAGCGCGCCGGTGAGCTTCGAGATCACTGCAGTCAATCTCGATCAGAAGCAGCCGGGGTTTCCCGCGCACGTGCTGCCGGACTACCTGGAGAAGTTGGGCGTTCGCTACCGCATCATCGAACAGAACACCTACGCGGTCGTGAAGCGGGTCATACCGGAAGGCAAGACCATGTGTGGCCTGTGCTCGCGGTTGCGCCGCGGCGCGCTGTACCGGTTCGCCGCGGAAAACGGCATCAGTAAAATTGCCCTCGGCCATCACCGCGACGACATTGTGGAGACCCTGTTCTTGAACATGTTCTTCGGCGGCCGATTGAAGGCCATGCCGCCGAAGCTGCTTAGCGAAGATCGTCGCCAAATCGTGATTCGGCCATTGGCCTATGTGGCCGAGTCGTTGATCGCCCGCTATGCTGCCGCGCGCGAATTTCCCATCATTCCGTGTACGCTGTGCGGCTCGCAAACCAACATGCAGCGTCTGGTGGTGAAGAACATGCTGCGTGAGTGGGAACTGAAATTCCCCGGCCGGATCGAGTCCATCTTCTCGAGCATAGGCAATGTCGCGGGCTCGCAGCTCGCGGACCCCAAGCTGTTTGACTTTGCAGGCCTCGACGCGCGGCGCGACAGGGTGACCGATGCGCCGATACTGCCCATGACCGAGGCGGAGGAAGATGCGCTGGCGGAAGAACTCGAGCTGCGCGCGTGAACCGGCGCCATCCGCGCCAGGCCTTGGAAACGTTGTCCGATGACCAATTGCTTAGCCTGCGCTTCTGCGACCTGAAGCTGTCTATTAGGGGCACGGAATTGGAGGACGCCATCCAGCGGCTGTACCGCGAGCTCGAGGCAAAGGGGATAGGTTTTCGGCCGCATTGCTGGCTGGCGCAGGAGTGGTTCTCGCCCGATGGGATACCTGGCATCGCCATTCCCTTCTATCTGGCGCACCCGCGGCTCATGCGCTTGGAGCGGCATTTCATGCGGGAAGTGGAGGGTGGCAACCGCAATTGGCTGATGCGCATCCTGCGCCACGAGGCTGGGCACGCCATCGATTCGGCCTATCGTCTCAGACGACGCGGTCGGTGGCGCAGCGTGTTCGGGCCGGCCTCGCTACCGTACCCCGATGCTTATCGACCGCGACCGGGAAGCCGTCGCTTCGTGCAGCATTTGGGCTCTTGGTACGCTCAGGCGCACCCCACAGAGGACTTCGCAGAGACCTTTGCCGTTTGGCTGAAGCCGCACTCCGCGTGGCGGCGCGAGTACTTGGGCTGGCCGGCTTACGCAAAACTGGAATACATCGATGCGCTGGCAACGGACATCGGCCCGTCGAAACCGGCCGTCGCGGACCGCAGCACCATTGAGAATGTGACGGACGAAACCCGCACGCTGGGCCAGCACTACGAGAAGAAGCTGGCGCATTACCGGCTGCCGCGCCGATCGGGTGCCGACGAATTGCTGTTGAAGGTGTTTACGGCGGTGCCACGGGGCCGCACGCAACTGAAGGCGGCGACCCTGCTGCGAGAATTGCGCCAGCCGCTGCGCCGGCAAATCCAACGTTCCGGCGCGTTCAGCGAATACCTGGTGCATCAGGTGCTGCGGCTGATGATCGAGCGCTGCGAAGCTTTGAATCTCTACATGCGTGGATCGCGGCGCGAACTCAAATCACACTTGCTGTGGGTAATCGGACGCCTCGCCGAGTCGTATGAAGAGCGGCAGCTGCCGCGGGTATCGCTATGAAAAAAATGCGGGCTCTGGTGCTGGTGCATTCGACGTTGGTCCCTCCGGATTCGTTAAAAGGGTCTACGGAGAAAGAGATAGACGAGTGGCGCACAGAGTATGACGTCATCTCTCAGCTCAAGGCAGAGGGTCACGAGGTGATGCCCTTGGGGTTGAGCGACAGCCTGTCTGAATTGCGGCGCGCCATCATCGACTGGAAGCCGCATGTAGTGTTCAATTTGCTGGAGGAATTCGACGGCATCGTTACGTATGATCAACACGTGGTGGCATTTTTGGAGTTGATGCACCAGCCCTACACGGGCTGCAATCCACGCGGCATGCTGCTGTCGCGCGACAAGGTGCTGTCAAAGCAACTGCTGTCCTATCATCGAGTGCCTACGCCGCAATTCATGGTGTTCGCGCGGGGTAAGAAGCCGCGCATACCGAAGAAGCTGCGCTTCCCGCTGTTCGTGAAGTCCTCGACCGAAGATGCCTCGCTGGGCATTGCGCACGCCTCGGTGGTGGCGGATGAGAGGCAATTATCGGAACGCATCGCTTTCATCCATGACCAGACGCATTCCGATGCGCTCGTCGAGGAATACATCGAGGGTCGCGAGCTGTACGTCGGCGTCATGGGCAACGACAGGCTGAAGGTGCTGCCCGTCTGGGAAATGACGTTCGGCTCCTTGCCGGAGAACTTACCCGCGATTGCGACGCGCAAGGTGAAGTGGGATCGAACCTATCAACAGAAGTACGGCATCACCACGGCGGCGGCCGTTGATCTCCCGGACGGCACGGTGGCGCGGTTGGAGCAACTCTCGAAACGCATTTTTCGCGCCCTGCATTTGACCGGGTATGCGCGTATGGATTTTCGCCTGCGACTCGACGGCGAATTATTCGTGCTGGAAGCGAACGCGAATCCCAACATTTCAGCCGCCGAGGATTTCGCGCAGTCGGCGCTCACCGCCGGCATGAGCTACGACGATTTACTGCAACGGATCATGCAGCTCGGAGCCAATTACCCGGCGGCTTGGCGGGCGGTGGAGCCCTGAGGTAGAGGAGTGGCTGGGAGGGGCGGTGCCGACAGCAGCAGGTCGTCAACTTTTTGCACCAGCGCGGACCTCAATTCGAGGATGTCGCCGAACGGTACCGCCTCGGAAAAAAGATATCCCTGCAGAAATATCGAGCGATTGGCCAGGAACCAATTGAACTGTTCGGCACGCTCAACGCCCTCGGCCGTCACTTGCAGCTGCAACCCGTTGCAAAGATCGATGATCGCCCGAGCGATGGCGGCGGCGCGCGGGCTGGTATCGATCCCCGATATCAAGCTGCGATCCAGTTTTATTCTTGACAGAGGAAGCTGCTCCAGCGACGTTAGCGAAGAGTAACCCGTACCGAAATCGTCGAGCGCGATGCCGAATCCATGTGACTGCAGGATGCGCAGCGTTGCCATCGTGGCGGGACCTGTTTGAAACGCCATTTCGGTCAATTCGAGCTCTATGCATCTCGCCGGCAAACCAAATTCCTGCAACAGGGCGAGCAAACGCTCCACAAAACGTTGGTCTAGCAGATGTCTTCGGCAACGACGCGCGTGTTAAGTACGTAATCGGTTTGGGCTTTGCGCCTCGCATCCGCGAGGTCGACCAGTGCCCGGCCTTGGTTCGTGTAATCGGAAATAGGTTTCGTGAGCGCGGGCTGCGCCCGTGATGCTCGCAGCGATGCACTCTGGAACTCAGTAGTGGCCCGTTGCATGGAGTCTTTGGCGGCAAGATAGCCGGTGCGGGTCGCCGTCGAGT
>JAYTXS010000073.1:0-16169 GCA_043742845.1 Gammaproteobacteria bacterium | reverse complement strand
CGCCACCGCTGCCAATACGGTCTCCGTAGTGAACGGCGTGGCCGCGCGTATGTCTATACGAACTGCACGCGCGTTCAATTCACCGACCGGCTTCGGTCCGCGCACCACCACGACCGAGGAGGCCAGCCATTGCAGCAGTTCGCCCGTCAGACCCGCAGCATCGGTGGCCCGAAACAGGCCGCGCGTGCCGACGCCGGTTTGGAATACGACTATCTTGAAAGGAGCGATGCGCCACTGCGCAAGCATTGCGGTGACTGCATCTGCATCTACGTCCGGCACTTCCTCGAGCGCAGGCGCGAGCAGAGGTATTGCGCCGCGGCGCGCGATCAGCTCGCCCAAATGCGCTCCAGTGCGAGTCTCGAGAATCGCGACAACTTTCGATTTCATAGACCGCGTATTCAACCATGGCCTCGCGTCGATTGCAGCGCGAATCGCGGCTAACGCCTAAACTGCCAGGATGTCAGCCTGCTTAAAATCTATTTCCATCCTGCTGCTGTGCCTGATGTGCGGGCAATTCACTGCCGCTGCCCCGGCTTCAGAGAACACTCGTCAGCTATTCATCGCTGCCATGGAGCGCGTGCGTCAAAACCTGCCCGAACTGCCGGATCCTGCGGCGCTCGAAGCCTACGCAATACACGACTACCTGGTCGCCGCCAGGTTGCGGCGCGACCTCAGACAAAGGCCGGACGAGTCCGTGGACGGCTCTATCGATGTATTTCTTCAAGCCCACTCACCGCAGCCGGTGGCCCGCGGCCTGCGGCACGACTGGTTGGTGAGCCTGGCCGAGCGGCAACGCTGGGATCAGTTCCTGCCACGTTCGGTGGATGTCACCGATCCACTGTTGGTGTGCGATCGACTCCAGGGACGATTGGCCACAGGCGACACTGAGGGGTTGGGCGCCGCCGCCCTGGCACGCTGGGTGCTGCCGCTCAAACCCATGCCCGAGTGCAATGAAGCATTCGTGTGGCTGCACCGGCAAAATCTCGATACTCCGGCACTCGCGGAAGCCAAAGTTCGTGCAGCACTGGCTGCCGACAACCCGCGTCTGGCGCGCACATTCATGGCCGAAGTACCGGTGGCGCGCAGCGCCGCATTGCTGCAGTGGTCGGACCTGCTTGAGGCGCCGAAATCCGCGCTTAACGTGCTGGCATCCCACCCAACGCTGCCCGTGGAGCCGGATGCTCTCGCCGCCGGCTTCGATAAACTCGCGCGCATTGACTCGGCCGCGGCCGCCAATTTGTTGCCCTTGCTGCTTGCCGGGCGAGCACTGACCCCTGAGCTTACAGCTCGGCTGCGGCGCACGGCCGCGCTCGATGCGGCCTACGACCATGATCCTCGGGCTGTCGCGAATTTCGACGCCGTAGCCACGGCGGCCGAAGACATTCCGGTGGAGGAATGGCGCGTTCGTGCGGCATTGTGGAACGGCGACTATGCGAAGGCCCTCAGCTGGATCGAGCACATGCCCGCAACGCTTGCCACCCAGCCCCGCTGGCGCTACTGGCGCGCCCGAGCCGTAGCGGCCACGGCGGGCCCGGAGGCGGCGGCGGCGCTGTTCGGCGAACTCGCCGGTCTGCGGGATTATTACGGCTATCTCGCGGCCGACCGCCTGCACCGCGGGTACAGCTTGAATGCACGCTCCTCGCCGGATGACGTCAACACACAGACCGCCATAGCGGCCGACAGCGGCATCATACGAGCGCACGAACTCCTCGCCTGCGCCATGACCGATGAGGCCGGCGTCGAATGGTCCTCCGCGTTGGGCGGCGCCGAGCCTGCCGTCAAGGTTCAGGCGGCGCACCTAGCGTTTCATTGGGGTTGGTATGCACAATCCATCGCCATGCTGGCGCAGGCGGCGGAGTGGGACGACGTTCGACTTCGCTATCCGCGCCCATACCCCGACGTGGTGAGGACTGCCAGCCAGCTTGCGGGCGTGCCCGCCGACTGGATCTGGGGCGTGATGCGCCAAGAGAGCCTGTTCCGCAAGGACGCCGTATCGCGCGCAGATGCGCGCGGGCTGATGCAAATGCTGCCTTCCACGGCCGCCGCGGTCGCGCGCCGCTGGCATCTGGCGCCTCCCGGTAAAGAGGGCTTGTTCGAGCCCGCCCAAGCCGTGCCCCTGGGAGCCGTTTACCTGCGCGAGTTGCTCGATCGCCATTCGGGCCAGCTTATTCTCGGCCTGGCGGCCTACAACGCCGGCTCGGCGCCGGTGGCTCGCTGGCGGCCGCCCGCAACCATGGATGCCGATGTGTGGATGGAAAATATCCCCTATTCCGAGACGCGCGCTTACGTGCAGCATATTCTCGAACACATTGTCGCCTTTGCCTGGGTGCGCGATGCTGAGCCGCCGCATCTTGACGTACTCATGCCCGCAGTAGAGTCTGCGGCACCGGCCCTATGATGATTTCCATAACAAGGATTGCGAAATGACAACGAAAGCGGCATTATTTTTGCGCATCACGCTGCTCAGCCTGAGCGGCATCGCCTGCGCGGCGCCCGCGTTGGCCGACACCGTGGTGGTAAGCGCAGATCACATGATCGACGTGCTGGGAGGACGTGTAGTCGATCATCCGCAAATTACCATCGTCGATGGCCGGATCACCGCTGTCGCCGCCCAAGGGTCCGCCATAACGCCCGGTGCGCGCCGCGTCGATCTCCCCGGCATGACCTTGTTGCCCGGACTGATCGACATGCACACCCACATCACATCCGATCCGCGTTACGGCGGCTATCACGGTTTGGAGTTCACGGACAATTTCTGGACGGTTGTCGGCGTCGCCAATGCGAAAAAGACCGTAGAAGCGGGCTTCACCACCATTCGCAACGTCGGCTCCGGCAACTACGACGATGTGGCCATCAAGCAGGGCATTGAACAGGGATTCGTGCCGGGGCCGCGCATCGTTCCGGCGACCTATGCCATCGGGGCCACGGGCGGCCATTGCGACGACACGGAATTTCCGCCGTCGATTTCGGTGCCCGAGCCGGCGGTGGCGAACGGCCCCACAGAGATTCGCGCGACCGTTCGCAAGCTGCGTAAGTACGGCGCCGAGGTCATCAAGTTCTGCGGTACCGGCGGCGTGTTCTCCAAGACCGATACGGTGGGCGGACAGCAATACAATCTCGCGGAAATGCAAGCCCTGGTCGATGAAGCGCATATGCTGGGCCTGCGGGTCGCGGTGCATGCTCACGGCACGGCGGGAATCAACGATGCCATTCGCGCCGGCGTAGATACCATTGAGCACGGCAGCTTGGCGGACGCAGAATCTTTTGCCCTCGCCAAGCAACACGGCACCTGGTTCTCGATGGATATCTACAATGACGACTACATATTGGCAGAGGGCGAGAAGAACGGCGTGTTCAAGGAATCGCTGGCAAAGGAGCGCACCATCGGCTTGAAGCAACGCCAAACCTTCCAGGCCGCCGTCAAAGCCGGCGTCAAAATGGTCTTCGGCACCGACGCGGGCGTATATCCCAACGGCAATAACGCGCGGCAGTTCGCCACCATGGTCACGTGGGGAATGACGCCGATGCAGGCAATTCAGGCTGCCACCGTGAATGCCGCCGAGGCTCTCGGCCGGACCGCCGATGTCGGCGCCATCGCAGTCGGACGCTACGGCGATCTCATCGCCGTTACTGGGGATCCCCTCGCTGATGTGACTCGTCTGCAGTCCGTTGCCTTCGTCATGAAGGGCGGCGATATGATCAAAGGGCCGGCCTCGTGAGACCCAGCATCAATTTCCGCCGATCAGACCTGCGGTCACGTTGATTGCAAAGCCCAGGATGGACGCGTTGAAAACAAAGGAGATCAGCGTGTGCGCCAACACCCATTTGCGCACGCCCGCCTCCAGAGTCGCCACATCTGCAGTCTGACAGGCCGCGGCAATGGTGAAGGAGAAATAGGCGAAGTCCCAGAACACCGGCATTGGGGTCTCCGGGAAACGCAGCGGGCGATTTTCATCCTTCGCGCTGTAGAAGCAATCGGCGTAGTGCGTCGTGAACATGGCCGGGACGAGTATCCAGGAGTTGACCAGCGTGGCGACTGCCAATGCGAAGTGCGCGGCGCGTGCGCCACCTGTCGCATGGCGCATGTTCGCCAGCGGCTCGACGATGGCAACCAGGCTGAGCAGCGCCGCCAGGATGACTACCACCAGGATGATGGGCGCCGACGCATCCTCTTCGATGTACTTCGTGCAGATCTGTTCGGCGCTCAGGCCCGTCATCCAGACGAACATGAGGCCGAGAAACACTGCGGCCCCGCAGTTCCAACAGACAAGCACGCGGTTCAACATCGACAAATCCGCCGGCAGCAAGAAAAAAATCACGGTTCCGGCGGCCACCGAGAGCCACAGCCGCGGATGATCGAGCAGCAGGTTTCGGATTACTTGGTTTCCTTGACGACCAGGAAGTTCACGAGTTCAACCAACGCATCGGCGCCGCCGGCGGACTCGACGTTCACTCGATACTTGCCGTTGACGATGATGGTCGGTGTGCGATCGATCTTGTACGCCTGAATCAATCCCTCCGCGGTGCGCACTTTGACATCCACCGCAAACGACTTCGCAGCGGCCAGGAATTTGTCGGTGGGCACGCCCGCTTGGGTCTTGTAGAACTTCGCGGCATCCTCGATGGTGGGCAAACGGCCCTTGATGGCCCGGCTGGCCGGATCGATTACGGCCAGCTCGCCGCTCTGCCACACGGCATTGAACATGGCATCGTGGGTCTGATCAGCGACGCCGAGAGTTTGGGCGGTGAGATACGCGAGCTGGAACATAGGCCAGTCCTCGCTGGTATTGAATGAAGCCGGCAGGAAATCGAGCACGGCATTCGGCGGTAGCCTAGCCTTTAATTTGTGCATCGTCGGCACGAACAGGTTGCAGGCAGGGCAGGCGTAGGAGAACACCTCGGTCACTTCAACCTTGCCGGCAGGCAGCGCAGTCGGGTGCGGCGGCACGATCAAGAAATAATTGACTCCCTCGGTCCATACGGGCGCGCCGCGTGCAGTGGCGCCAATGGTCAAGGCCAGCACGGCTGCCATCGCGACGTAATTCAGCAATTTCATCGATACTCCTCGAGTTGCATGTCTGGCCTCAATTTGACCCCAGTTGCTCGAGCGTGTCGAGAACAATGCGCGCACCCTGCAGGGCGCCGTCTTCGGCGGCCAAAACATCGCTGACTTCCCGCGCCCGAGTGAGATAGCGGCCGTCGCCCAGCAATCGGTGTAGATCGCGCTGCGCGGACGCTGCACGGTAGCGGCCGGGCGAGGACACCCGCGCTACTCCCAAGCGCTCCGCCCGCGCAGCGTTGTCGGGTTGATCCGCGAAATGCGGCACTATCAGCTGCGGCCGGCCGGAGCGCAACGCCTGCGCCAGCGTGCCAATGCCGCCGTGATGAGCAATTGCCGCGGCACGCGTGAACAGCTGTGAGTGCGGCGCATACGGGCAGACGAATACCTGCGGCGAACTTAGGTGCGCAAATTCACCCGCCACCTCCCCCGCCAGCAGCACGGCGCGCCTGCCGAGCAATTGTGAAGCAGCGACGCTCTGCCGATAAAAGTCTCCCGGACTGTTGACCACGAGGCTACCGAGTGTAAACACCAGCGGCGCCGAGCCGGCGTTCAGAAACTCGTTCAAGTGGGGATCGAGTGCGGCGGGCGAACCATTCTCGCTGTCGAACGCTGCGAAGCCCACGATGGAGCTCCGCTGCGGATAATCCGGTTGAACGTCGCCCAGCAATTTCGAATACAACGCGATCGCGCCGCATGCTGCGAATTGCCCATCGAACAACGGATCGCGTGCTTCCCGGGGCAACCCCAATTCGGCGCGCAGGGCATGCAGCGGCCCGAACACCGCGTTGACGGCCTGTTTGAGCAGCCATATTGCGCGACGAGTCGGCGCCGGGCCGAGTTTGCGCAACGCCGCGCTCAGCCACTTAAAATGGGGCACCACAGGAGGATCGTAGGCCGAGAGAAACATCATGGGCTGCAAGACCACCGCAATCCACGGAATGCCGCGCTTCTCGGCGGCGAGCCTGGCTCCGAATGCGAGGCTGCTCGACAGCACCAAGTCGGCGTCCGCAGTCGCCGCCATCATGTCCTCGTAAGCCGCTCTGAGGTACGGCAGCACCAGCTTTCGAAACAGGAAATCGCTGCGCCGCAAGACCCGACGCGCCAGCTCGGCGCGGCTCATGCCGAGATCACGCTGCAGTTCCTCAAAACCAGGTCTAAGCGAGTGGAATCGAAGGCCCGCTGCCTGCACCTTGCTTTGGTACTCCGGAGCGCTGGCGATTACGACGTTCACCCCGTGACCCTTCAGGGCCTGCCCCAATGCAATGAACGGATGCAAGTCGCCGAGCGACCCGACAGTGGCAAGAACTACTTTGCGGTTCAATGTTTTCGCATCTGTGACCGATGGCGCATGCAATAATCCGGCACCTTGTTCTCGTGTGCACGGGATTCTGGTTATAGTTTAATGTCCGATCGAATGTTGGTGAAAGTGTGAAGAAGTGTTAAACGATCCAGGGCATTCCCAGCCTACCGCCCAGCCGCGCGGTCCCGCGGCCTTTGTACGCAGGCACTGGATTGCACTCTTGGTGACAATCGTCGTCTTAGCACTGATGGTTGTACTCTTTACCTATCTGCGTCATAAGCAACCGGATCCGGCTGCGGCCGGCGGAAGGGGCGGTCAGAACGGTCCGGTAGCGGTGTCCGTCGCCACGGCCTTGACCGGCAGTATTCAATTGCGGATTCCCGCCCTGGGCACCGTCACCCCGCTCGCCACGGTGACCGTGAGAACGCAGATCAGCGGCGTCATGCAGAAAATCCTGTTCACGGAAGGTCAAAACGTGAAACAAGGGGATCCGCTGGCTCAGATCGATCCGCGCCCTTATGAAGCGGCTCTACAGCAGATGCAGGGCAATTTGCGCCGGGACCAGTCGCTGCTGGCGAACGCGAAACTGGACCTGACGCGCTATGAGGGGCTGGTCAAGGAAGATTCGGTCGCCCAACAACAGCTCGACACCCAACGTGCGCTGGTCGATCAATACAAAGGCACCATTGAAGCGGACGAAGGGCAGGTAAAAACCGCCAATGTGAACTTGCTGTACACGCACATCACGGCGCCGGTGACCGGCCGCGTCGGATTGCGCCAAGTCGATCAGGGTAACTACGTCACGCCCGGCGATGCGAACGGTATCGTCGTGATCAATCAACTGCAGCCCATCACCGTCATCTTTTCGATCCCCGAAGACAATGTGACCAGCCTGATGCAGCGCCTGCATGCCGGTACGCCGCTGCAGGTCGAGGCGTATGATCGCGGCAACAGCACCAAACTCGCCGACGGCACGCTGCTCACCGTCGACAACGCGATCGATGTCACGACCGGAACGGTGAAACTGCGGGCGCAATTCGCCAACGCCGACGGTCTGCTCTTTCCCAATCAGTTCGTCAATATCCAGTTACTGCAGGAACTGCTGCAGAATCAGATCGTCATCCCCCATGCCGCGGTGCGCCGCGGCGCGCCCAACGGCGTCGTGAGCACTTTTGTGTACGTCGTGAATTCCGACAGCACGGTGAAGGTGCGGCCGGTGACATTAGGAGTAGTCGATGGCGAGCGGGTCGCCGTAGCCAGCGGCTTGGCGGCCGGCGAGATCGTCGTTACCGAGGGAGGCGATCGATTGCGCGACGATGCAAAAGTCCTGCTGCCGAACGCAACGCCGAAGTCCGGCGCAGCCGCCCATACGCCGGACGGCGCAAAAATCGGCGCGCCCGGCACACCCGGCGCGCATCGCCAGCGAACGGACGCCAAACCCTCGCAATGACATAGGAGCCTGTCCGGGGCAGGCACGTCCGCATGAACCCATCGCGAATATTCATTCTGCGCCCGGTCGCAACCACGCTGCTGATGGTGGCGATTTTGATCACGGGTGCCATCGCCTACCTGCAGCTGCCGTTGTCGGCGCTGCCGGAAGTGTCGTATCCGACCATTCAAGTGCAAACCTTCTACCCCGGTGCCAGCCCCGAAGTCATTACGTCCGCCATCACCGCCCCGCTGGAGAAGCAATTCGGCCAAATGCCGGGACTGTCGCAGATGTCCTCGACCAGCTCGGCCGGTGCCTCCGTGATCAACCTGCAATTCACGCTGGCACTTGCCATCGATGTGGCCGAGCAGCAGGTGCAGGCGGCCATCAGCGGAGCACAAAACCTCCTGCCTCAGGATTTGCCCGCTCCGCCGATCTACGCCAAGGTGAATCCTGCCGACGCACCGGTGTTGATCCTGGGCTTGACCTCCAAAGTGATGCCCCTCACTGAAGTCGAAGACCTGGCCGACACGCGCATCGCGCAAAAGATTTCTCAGATAAAAGGCGTCGGCGTGGTCAGCATCAGCGGCGGCCAGCGGCCGGCGGTGCGCGTCGTGGCGAACCCGCGCGCCATGGCGGCTTACGGCTTGAATCTCGATGATTTGCGCACGACCATCAGCAACGCCAACCAGAACGGCCCTAAAGGCACGCTCGACGGGCCCAGCACCGCGTACACGGTCAATACCAACGACCAGATCAGAAACTCCGACGATTACGGCAACGTCGTGGTCGCGTACAAGAATGGCGCGCCGGTGCGCCTCAAGGATGTGGCCACGCTGCTGTCCGGCGCCGAAAACGACAAACTCGGCGGATGGATGAACTCAAGTCCGGCCTTGATCCTCAACGTGCAGCGCCAGCCGGGCGCAAACGTGGTCGACGTCGTCAACAGGATCCGCGGCCTTTTGCCGGCGCTGCAAGCCTCCCTGCCCTCCGGCGTGGACCTGGCCGTGCTTACCGATCGCACCACGACGATCCGGGCATCGGTGGCAGACGTCCAATTCGAACTCGTGCTCGCCGTGGTACTGGTGGTGCTGGTCATTTATCTGTTCCTGCGCAATGTTCCGGCAACCATCATTCCGAGTCTGTCCGTGCCGTTGTCGCTGATCGGCACGTTCGCCATCATGTATCTCGCGAACTTCAGCCTCAACAATTTATCCCTGATGGCCTTGACCATCGCCACCGGGTTCGTGGTCGACGACGCCATCGTGATGATCGAAAATATTTCGCGCTACATCGAACTCGGCGAGACGCCTCTGGAAGCAGCCCTGAAGGGCGCGGGACAGATCGGCTTCACCATCATTTCGCTCACGGTCTCGCTCATCGCCGTGCTCATCCCGCTGCTATTCATGCAAGATGTGGTCGGGCGCTTATTTCGCGAGTTCGCGGTGACGCTCGCCGTTACCATACTCATTTCGGCCGTGGTCTCGCTCACCCTCGTGCCCATGATGTGCGCGAAGCTTCTCAAGCATCAGCCCGCATCCGACGCTTTGCACGGCTCGGGTCGTTGGTTCGCCGCAGTGGTCGAATGGTATGGGCGCCGGCTGAGCTGGGTGCTCGATCACCAGAGATTGACGATGTGGGTCGCGACCGCGACTGTGGTCTTGACCGCCATTCTCTACGTGCTCATCCCAAAGGGATTTTTCCCCGATCAGGATACGGGATTGATTCAAGGCGTCTCAGAGGCGACCCAATCGGTCTCTTACGCGGCCATGGCCGATAGGCAGCAGCAGCTCGCTGCCGCGATACTCAAAGACCCGGACGTGTTGAGCCTGTCCTCCTTCATCGGCGTCGATGGCAATAACGTCACCTTGAACAGCGGACGCTTTCTCATCAATCTGAAGCCGCGGGGACAGCGCACGTCCAACGTGGCCGATGCCATTCGCCGGTTGCGCGATGAGACCGCCGACATCGCGGGCGTCACCCTTTACATGCAGCCCGTTCAAGATCTGACTCTGGACACGACGGTCAGCCGCACCCAGTATCAGTTCATATTGGAGAGCGCCGATGCCGCGGCTCTGGCCACCTGGACCCCGCAGCTGCTGACAGCCCTGCGAGCGCAACCCGAACTCGCCGACGTCGTCAGTAACGAGGAAAACAACGGCCTGGCGGCCTACATCACCATCGATCGCGACAGCGCTGCCCGCCTCGGCATCAGCGTCGGCACCGTGGACAACGCACTGTACGACGCCTTCGGACAAAGGATCGTTTCCACGATTTTCACGCAATCGAATCAGTATCGAGTCATTCTCGAAGCCGATCCGGCCTCCTATCGGTCGGTGGACTCCCTTGCTTCCATCTACGTCCCCTCGGCGGGCGGCGGTCAAGTGCCGCTGTCTGCGCTCGCCAAGGTGGACATAGAAACCCGGCCCTTGCTGATCAATCACCTGGCACAATTTCCGGCGACTACGGTGTCGTTCAACCTGTCCGCGAACACCTCGCTCGGCGCCGCCGTCAAAGCCATTGAAAGCGCGGAACGCAATATCAGCATTCCCGCCGGCATTCAAACCACGTTTCAGGGGGCCGCGCTCGCCTTCCGCAGCAATCTGTCGAATGAACTCCTGTTGCTGGTGGCCGCCGTACTCGTCATGTACATCGTGCTCGGCGTGCTCTACGAGAGCTTCATCCATCCCATCACCATTCTCTCCACACTGCCATCGGCGGGAATCGGGGCGCTGCTCGCTCTCATGATCGCCGGGGACGACCTGACCATTATCGCGCT
Source organism: Gammaproteobacteria bacterium (assembly GCA_043742845.1). Classification (GTDB taxonomy): domain Bacteria; phylum Pseudomonadota; class Gammaproteobacteria; order Steroidobacterales; family Steroidobacteraceae; genus Bog-1198. The sequence continues at coordinate 5,599 of JAYTXS010000073.1, read as the reverse complement.
CATCGGCATCATTCTTTTGATCGGCATCGTGAAGAAGAACGCCATATTGATGATCGACTTCGCCGTCGTGGCGCAACGCGATGAGGGCCTCTGCGCGCGCGAGGCCATTTATAAAGCCTGCATGCTGCGCTTGCGCCCGATTCTCATGACGACGGTGGCCGCGATATTCGGCGCCCTGCCTCTGATGTTCGGCACAGGCACGGGATCGGAGCTGCGTCACCCGCTGGGCATCGCCATCGTGGGCGGATTGCTGGTAAGTCAGGTGCTGACCTTGTTCACGACCCCGGTGATTTACCTGGCCTTCGACCGCATAGCCATACGGTTACGTGGGCCGAAGCCGGCGCTTACCGGCACGGCCGACGACGCCTTGGCGGACAGTCCCACGTGAACATCTGCGCCCCGTTCATTCATCGGCCGGTGGCCACCATCCTCTTGACCATCGGCGTCGCACTATGCGGGGGCGCCGCGTTCGTGATGTTGCCGGTTGCGCCCCTGCCGCGTATCGACGTGCCCGCGATTTTCGTCACGGCCACGCTGCCGGGAGCCAGTCCTGAGGTGATGGCAAGCACCGTCGCCACTCCATTGGAGCGGCACTTGGGGGCGATATCGGACGTCGATGACATGACCTCTTCGAGCGGCGTCGGCACCACGAACATTCAGATGACGTTCGGCACCGATCGCGACATCGACGGCGCGGCGCGGGATGTACAGGCCGCCATTGTCGCCGCGCATGCCGACCTGCCCTCCTCGCTGACACGCAATCCTTCGTATCGCAAACTCAACAGCGCCCTATTCCCGGTTATGGCCATCGCCATGACCTCGGACGTTCTGACGCAGGGGCAAATTTACGATGCCGCGGACGCGGTCATTTCTCAGCGCCTGTCGCAGCTCCCGGGCGTCGGTGGAGTGAATGTCAACGGCAGTGCGCTTCCCGCCGTGCGGGTCGAGATCAATCCGCTATCCCTGACCAAGTACGGCATCGGCCTGCAAGACGTTCGCGCCGCCATCTCAAATTCGAACGCCAACGCGCCCAAGGGCGCGATCGAGTCGGACGATCTGCATTACCAAATCTACACCAACGACAATGCGCGCAATGCCGGGCCGTACCGCGATCTCATCATCGCCAATCGCAATGGATCGACCGTGCGGCTCGGCGATGTCGCGCAGGTCCTGGATATGCAGGATGGCGCCACCGAAAACATCCGTACATACGGCCTCTTCAACGGCAAACCCGCCGTGTTCGTGCAGGTCTATCAACAACCGGGCGCCAACGTCATAGAGATGATCGACGGGGTCAAGGCGGAACTGCCGCTGCTCAAGAATTCCATAGATCCGAAGATCGATCTGGTGGTCACCTTCGATCGATCCATCACGATCCGAGCCTCTCTACGTCAAGTGGAGCAGACACTGATGTTGGCGGTAGCCATGGTCATTCTAGTGGTCTACGTTTTCTTGAACAGCTACCGCGCGGCACTGATCCCCGCGATGGTCGTGCCGGTGTCGCTGATCGGAACCTTCGGGGCGATGTACCTGCTCGGCTATACGTTGGATAATTTCTCGTTGATGGCGCTCACGGTAGCGACAGGGTTCGTCGTGGACGATGCTATCGTCGTCATGGAAAATACCACCCGGCACATCGAAGCGGGCATGTCGCGCATGAGCGCCGCTATTTTAGGCGCACGTGAGGTGGGATTTACCGTTGTCTCCATGAGCCTGTCTCTGGTTGCGGTGTTCGTCCCCTTCGTTTTCATCGGCGGCATCGTCGGGCTGATATTCCGGGAATTCATCGTCACCCTGTCGGTGTCTATAATGATCTCGCTGGTGATTTCTCTGACCACCACGCCAATGATGTGTTCGCTTCTTCTGGAGCGCAAGGACGAGGGCAAGCCGTCGCGTTTCGGCCAGGCGTTTGACCGGGGCTTTGACGATTTTCGCGGCAAGTATGAGAGAACGCTGGATTGGGCTCTGCGCCATCCGCGCCTGGTGATCTGGGTGCTCATCGCCACTGTCGCGCTGAACGTTTTCCTCTACATCATGATTCCGAAGGGTTTTTTCCCGCAGCAGGACACCGGGCAATTGCAGGGTGGCATTCGTGGCGATGCGTCCAGCTCATTTCCCTTGATGAAGCGCAAGCTGCAGGAGGTGGCGGCGATCATTCAGGCGGATCCTGCGGTCAAGACCATCACCGGCTCCGTCGGCGGCGGCGGCTTCGGACCCGGCGGCGGCGCGAACGCCAATGTCACCATCGCGCTCAAGTCCCTGCAGGAGCGCCAAGTGTCCGCCGATCAGGTGATCGCACGATTGAGGCCGAAACTGAACAGGGTGACAGGGGTGTCCGCCTTTTTGCAGTCCGTGCAGGATGTGCGCGGCGGCGGCCGCTCCGCCAACGCGCAGTATCAGTGGACCCTGCTCGGCGATGACTTGGCGGAATTGCAGAGCTGGTCGCAAAAACTGCGTCTGTCGCTGCAGGACCTGCCTGAAATCACCGATGTCGATACCGATCTGCAGCCCGGCGGGCTGGAGGCCGATCTGATCGTCGATCGCGACTCCGCATCGCGCCTGGGGTTGACCGAGATTCAAATCGATAACGCCCTGGGCGATGCGTTCGCACAATCGCAGGTGTCGAATATCTACAATCCCTACAGCCCACAGCAATACCATGTCGTCATGGAGGTCGCGCCGGAATTCTGGCAGAACCCCGAGGTCCTGAAGCAGTTGTACGTGAGCACGTCCGGGGGCGCTGTCAGTGGCACGCAGGCCTCGCAGGCCGTAGCCGGCACCACGGTACTCAAACCCGCATCGCGCACGGTCACATCGAGCGCCGCGATCGCCGCTGATGTGGCGCGCAATTTGGCCGCGAACTCTTTGGCCAATTCGGGGCGCGGCAACACCTCCACCGGATCGGCCGTGAGCGTAGCGCAGGAAACGATGGTGCCATTTTCTGCGTTCAGTCATTTCAGCACCGGCACGACGCCGGTCAGCGTCAATCACACGGGCACGTCCGTATCGACCTCGATTGCGTTTAACTTGTCGGACGGCGTGTCGCTCGGTACTGCACTCACTGCCATTCGGCAGAAAATGAACGAAATTCACGTGCCGATCAGCATCATCGGCGGAACTTATGGGACTGCCCGCATCTTCCAGCAGACCACCGGAGCGGGCGGTCTACTGGTGTTCGTGGCGGCGCTGGCGGCGATCTACGTGGTGCTGGGAGTACTGTATGAGAGTTACAGCCAGCCGCTGACCATCCTCTCCACCCTGCCCTCAGCCGGAGTCGGCGCGCTGCTGGCACTGTTGGGCACCGGCACCGAATTCAGTCTCATCGCTTTTCTGGGAATCTTGCTGTTGATCGGCATCGTCAAGAAAAACGCCATCATGATGGTCGATTTCGCTCTCGAGGCCGAGCGTACTCTCGGGATGGATCCGCGCGCTGCCATCGCCCATGCCTGCAGCTTGCGCTTCCGTCCCATCATGATGACCACCTGCGCGGCCATCGCCGGCGCCCTGCCGCTCGCCATTGCGTCCGGTGACGGCACGGAAATGCGCCGGCCCTTAGGGATCGCCATCGTCGGCGGTCTGATTGTCAGCCAGTTGCTCACGGTCTATACGACGCCGGTGGTCTATCTTTATGTGCATCGCTACTGGAAACACTTGCAACAAGGCAAGTACAACGCGCCCCCGTCGCGCGCGCCCCGCCCCGCCCCGGCGGGCCCGGAATTGGGTCCTCTGGGAGCGGGCGCATGAGTACCCTTCCAGATAGCGCTCGGCTCGCGCTCGTCGCCCCCTGGCTCGTCCTATTGGCGGCGTGCGCCGTCGGCCCCGATTACCACCGCCCGAAGATCGACGCAGCGCCCAGCTACAAGGAAGCGGGCGATTGGAAGCCCAGCGAACCCAACGACGCTCTCAGCAGAGGGCCGTGGTGGGAAATATATGGTGATGAAGCGTTGAATCAGCTCGAGGTGAAAGTCGACATCTCCAATGAGAACGTCAAGGCGGCCGCAGCCGCCTTTGATCAGTCGCGCGCTCTGCTGGCGCAGGCTCGTGCGGGGTTCTGGCCCACGGTCGGCGCCAACGCCGGCGTGCAGCGCGTCGGCTCACCGGTGACCACCCTGAATGCCGCGGGCCAGCCGGTCCTCAGCACGCGAACTCAGACCACTTACAGTGCGGGACTATCGGGAAATTGGTTTCTGGATATCTGGGGTCAGATTCGCCGTTCCACCGAGAACGCTCGTGCGTCAGCCCAAGCCAGCGCAGCGGCGCTGGCCGCGGCACGTTTGTCCGCGCAGGCCGAACTCGCCACTGATTACTTCGAATTGCGCGCGCAGGATCAGCTGCAAAAGCTGCGCGACGACACTGTCGTTGCAGAACAGCAATCGCTGGCCATCACCGAGAGCCGCTACCGCTTTGGCGTGGCAGCAAGAGCCGATGTGGTCAGCGCACAGACCCAGCTGCTGTCGAGCCAGGCGCAGCAGGTCAATGCAAAAATTCAGCGTGGCTTGCTCGAACACGCCATCGCGGTGCTCATCGGTCAACAGCCGGCGTCCTTCACGCTAACTCCATCCGCGATGCGCACCGAGGTGCCCACAGTGCCCGCAGGAATGCCTTCCACATTGCTCGAGCGGCGCCCGGACGTAGCGGAGGCGGAGCGCAGGGTCATGGTGGCCAACGCCCAGATCGGCGTGGCCAAGGCTGCCTACTTTCCCAGCCTCACCCTGTCCGGATCAGACGATTACACCAACCGCACCTGGTCGCACTTGTTCACCCTGCCGAATCGAGTTTGGTCCATCGGACCACAGCTCGCGCAGTCGCTGATCGATGGTGGGTTGCGCCGAGCGCAAGTCGCCGGCGCACGCGCGGCCTACGAAGTGAGCGTGGATAATTACCGGCAAACCGTACTGACCGGATTTCAGCAGGTCGAAGACAACATCGTCACGTTGCGCGTGCTCGAACAGCAGGCGGTGATCGAGGACGCCGCAGTGGCGGCCGCAAGAGAATCTGAAAAGCTCACGCTCAACCAGTACAAGGCAGGCACGGTGCCCTACAGCAGCGTGATACTCGCGCAGACCACCCGCCTGAGCGCCGAACAGACCGCGCTTGCCGTGCTGTCGAGCCGTTTGCAGAGCAGCGTGGCGCTGATTGAAGCGCTGGGCGGCGGCTGGAGCGCGTCGCAACTGCCGCTGCCGTAGGCGCCGTGCGCGAACTCCAGGGCTCGCCGTCGCCGATTTCAGCACGCCGCTGCGTGACATAGGCGTCGAGCGCTTCTCTAATGGCCGGGTCCATCGGCGGCTCTTCGTATTCCTTGAGCGCCTGCTTCCAGATGTCGGTGGCGCGCTGCGTCGCGTCCCTGCCGCCGCGCAGCTGCCAGTTCTCGTAGTTCTGCCAGTTGGATACGAGCGGCCGGTAGAACGCATGCTCGTATCTTTCCATGGTATGCGGTTCGCCGAAGAAATGGCCGCCTGTCGCGACTCCTCCAATGGCTTCGAAGCCTAGCTCCTGCTCATTGACCACGATGGGCTTCAAGAACTCGATCATCATCTGCAGCATTTCGACGTCGAGCACCAGCTTTTCGAACGACGCAGTCAGCCCGCCTTCCTGCCAA
>JAYTXS010000072.1:0-11703 GCA_043742845.1 Gammaproteobacteria bacterium | reverse complement strand
GTCATTTCAGAAAATACCCTGAACTTTCACTACGGGAAGCATCACAAGACCTACGTCGATACGCTGAATAAGCTGATCGTGGGCACTGAGTTTGCGGATATGCCGCTCGATAAAATCGTGAAAGCGACAGCGGGCGAATCGGACCATACCCGCATATTCAACAATGCGGCCCAGGCTTGGAATCACACGTTCTATTGGCACAGCTTGAAGCCCAACGGCGGGGGCGAGCCGCCGATTGCGCTCAAGCGCCTCATGGAGGCGTCTTTCGGCGGCGTCGCCGACTGCAAGAAGGAACTCGCCGAGGCTGCTATCCAGCAATTCGGCAGCGGTTGGGCTTGGCTCGTTCAGGACGGTGAGAAGCTCAAGATTATCAAGACCGATAATGCCAATACGCCCCTGACCCAGCGAGTGAATCCTCTGCTGAGCATCGACGTCTGGGAACATGCTTATTATTTGGATTACCAGAATCGTCGTGTCGATTACGTCAATGCGTTGCTGGACAAGCTTGCCAATTGGGGTTTCGCGGCAGAGAATCTCGTCAGGTAAATTCCGCGTAACGCGCCGTTCAGTTCCTCCCTTTATCTTCGGAGTCCTCAATGAACCAGTCAGTCAACACAACCGGTGTTCGCGCCTTCATCGCCGTGGCGGCGCTCACGGCATTCTGCGGATTGGCATTTGCCGGCGAGGTCAAGGTGAAATTGGTCGGCGCGGAAGAGACCCCGCCGGTAAGCACTTCGGCATCCGGGACCGGCATCTTCGCCATCGCAGCGGATAAGTCCGTGACCGGCACAATCAAGACCACCGGAATCGATGGCACGGTGGCTCACATCCACGTGGGCGCGCCGGGCCAAGCCGGGCCACCCATCATTTCGCTGGTCAAAAGCAGCGACAATGTGTGGTCCGTGCCGGTGGGTTCCAAACTTACTGACGAGCAATATGCGAGTTTCAAGGCCGGGAACTTGTATGTGAATGTGCACAGCGCCATGCATCAGCCGGGCGAGATTCGCGCGCAACTGAAACCTTGATAGAACGGCGCGGACTTAAGGGTAGTCCCTCTGCCAGGCTCCGCCTAAGGCCTTCACCAGCAACACACTGGCGTTCATGCGTCGCAGCTGAATGGCGAGACCGGACTGCTGTGCCTGTAATGCGGCAGTCTCGGCCGTAGACACTTCGATATAGGTGACCAAACCCGCCTTGTAGCGATACCGGGCTTGAGTGAGCGCCGTGGCGGTGGCCGTCACAGCCGCGCTCTCGCTGACGCTTTCCTGCTGCAATTGCCGAAGAGCGACCAAATTATCCTCGACTTCCAAATAGGCGGTGAGCACCACACTGCGATAACCCGCTACTTGTTCATCATAGAGGGCGAGCACTTGCGCACTCTGCGCGCGATGTCGACCCGCGTCGAACACGGTGAGAACCGCCGAAGGTCCCAACGACCACAACCGACTGGGGGCATTCAGCCACGTCGATGAGTTCGTGCTATCGAAGCCTGTCGCGGCCGCGAGGCTGAACACCGGAAAGTAGGCGGCGCGCGCCACGCCGATTTGCGCATTGGCCGCGGCGACTCTACGCTCACTCGCCGCCACGTCGGGACGCCGTTCCAAGAGAGTGGAGGGCAGGCCGGGGTCGATAGGCGGCGGTACCACGCTGTCCGGCAGTGCATTGGCCGCTAAGTGAAAGGCTGATGGGTTCTGCCCCAGGAGCACCGCCAGGGCGTGCTCGCCTTGCGCGCGCTGTAGGCGGATGTCTGCCGCCTGGGTGCGGGCGGTCTCGAGCTGTGCCTGCGCCTGGGCGACGTCGACGAGCGCAGCACCGCCGCCGTCGTAGAGATTGCGTGTCAATTTGAGCGCGTGCTCGTAATCGGACAGCGTCTTATCGAGCAGAACCTGCTGGGCATCTTCGGCGCGCAGTGTGAAATAGTGAGTCGCGAGCTCGGCGTGAATCGACAAATTGAGCGTCGCCAGATCCGCGACACTCGCCTGCTGGGCCGCTTTCGCCGAAGAGACGGCGTTGCGTACCCGGCCCCATAGGTCGAGTTCATAGGAAAAGTCGGCTTGTAGATTGAAATTGTTGCCCACGGGCTTTGCGCCCGGCGGGAAATTCGGCGAATTCACCGACGTTCGACCACGGGTGGCGGTCGCGGCGGCCGATACGGTGGGGAACAGATCCGCACGCGCGATTCGAGTGACAGCCCGCGCCTGCTCCAGCCGTGCCAATGCCGCCTTGAGATCTTGGTTGGCGTCGCCCACTCGTTCCTCGAGCGCGTCGAGTTGCGGGTCTTGAAATTGCCTCCACCATGGGCCGCGGTTTTGATCATCCGAGGGCTGTGCCGCATGCCACTCGCCGGACTCCTTGTACATGTCGGGCGCCGACACGCCCGCGGGCGCCTTGTACACGGGTGCAAATGAACAAGCTGCCAGTGCGCATGCGGCGAGCGTGCAACCCGCCAACGTGCTGGCGGCGGATCGGCACAGGCCCGCACCAGGGCCAGGGCCGCCGGCGTGCAGCGCGCGATTGCGGGGCGGCGAGGCATTCATGGGGATTTACCTGCATCCTTCGATTGCGTTGCGGGCTGTGCGGGTGGAGCAGCTATGCGCACCAACGTGCCGTCGGTGAGAGAGTCGGGCGGATTCAGAATCACCACGGCGTCAGGCTCCAGACCCGACAGTATCTCGAGCGTGTTGCCAAAATCGCGTCCGACCACGATGCTCTTGAGCTTTACGCGTTTCTGGCTATCGACCGTGGCGACCTGCATGCCGGCTGCTCGAAAAAGCACGGTGTTCGCCGGGAGACGCAAGGTTTCCGTGCTCGCCGGCAATTTGAAATGGACTTCCGTATAGGCGCCGGGGAACACCTCGTGTTTGGCATTATCCAATTCCAGTTCGACCTGCAGGGTTCTCAAGGTGGGATCCAGAGCATTCGACGTTCGTACGGTCTTCGCGGCGAATACCTTGCGCGGCTGCTCTGCAAAATGCAGTTCCGCGTCCAGGCCCGCAGTGGTGACCGCGGCATACGCCTCGGGCACTTGCACATAGATGCGCAGCTTATGCGTGTCGGCGATGCGAAATAGCTCGGTTCCGGTGCTTTGGCCCGCATTGATCAATGCGCCGATGTCGGTGTTGCGTGCAGTGATGACGCCGTCGAACGGAGCCAGCACCCGCTTGAACGACTCGAGCTCGCGCAAACGAGCCACGTTGGCGCCGGCCGAGTCGGCGGCCGCCGTCTTGGCTGCCGCATCCCCAGCTTTCTCGTCCGCATCCTGCTTGGACACCGAGTCCGTGGCCAGCAGCCCTTTCCAGCGCGCATTGGTGCTGTTGGAAAGGGATTCGTTGGCGCGCGCCGTGGCAAGCTCGGCCTGGGCTTGGCTCAATTGCTGGTCGACTTCGGGAGTTTCAATTTCGGCCAACACCTGTCCGCGGGCCACTTGCGTGCCGATATCACTGCGCCAATCCTTTAGGTAGCCGCTGGTGCGTGCGTAAATCGGCGCCTCGATATAGGCCTGCACCGTGCCGGGAAGCACCAACTCCTCACCGAGCTCGGTGCGGTTCGGCGCGATGGTGAGCACGGTGGGCACCGCAGCCTGCGCTGTTTCCTTGCCGAGAGCAGAACGGGCCAGCACGCGGCTGACCTCGCCCCAGACTCCCAGGATGATCGCCAGGATGAGCAGCAGCAGCGAATAGCGGCGAACTTTTCTCTGCAAACTCTGATCCGAGTCGGCAATGGTTGGCTCAGCCATGAGGAATCTCCGCAGAATGAATCGGGTGCTGCGACGGGCGCCCGTGAATGATCGAGAACACCGTGGGAACGAAAATGAGAGTGGCCACCGTGGCAAAGATGAGGCCTCCGATGACGGCGCGTCCCAACGGGGCATTTTGCTCGCCGCCATCACCCAAGCCTAAGGCCATTGGAATCATGCCGATGATCATGGCCAAGGCCGTCATGAGAACCGGGCGCAGGCGGGTGAATCCGGCCTCTAGAGCCGCCTCGAAGGCGTTGTCGCCGGCGTTCATGCGCTCGCGTGCAAAACTCACCACGAGAACGCTGTTCGCGGTCGCCACCCCCATGCACATGATCGCGCCGGTCAGCGCGGGAACGCTGACCGGAGTGTGAGTCAGGAACAGCATCCAGACGATCCCGGCCAAGGCGGCGGGCAGTGCCGTGATGATGATGAAGGGGTCCAGCAGGGATTGAAAGTTTACGACGATGAGCATGTACACCAGCACGATGGCGCCGATCAGGCCGATCAGCAGGCCGTTGAACGAGGCCTTCATGGTCTGGCTCTGGCCGCGTAAAACGACATTTGAACCTTTCGGCAAATCCTTCTTGGCGGCGGCGATGATCTCGTTGATCTGTGTCGACACGTAGCCAAGATCCGATCCTTGCACCGATCCGTATATATCGATGGCAGGAGTGGCGTTGTAGTGGCTCACCACCGCCGGTGCCGCAGAGCGATGGATGTTGGCCAGGTTCGACAGTATCTGCGAGGAGCCGCCGATCGCACCGCTCAGCGGCGTGTTGCCGAGATCGTTGAGATTCTGCAGCCGGTACTGCGGTGTCTGGGTGGCTACCGGGTATTGCGTGCCGCTCTTGGGGTCCACCCAGAACGACGGCGCCGTCTGGAAGCTGCCGGACAGAGACACCAGCATATTGCTGGCGACCGCTTGCTCGGTCAGGCCGACGAGCTGTGCCTTGGTGCGATCGACATCGACGTTGAATTGCGGATAATCGCCCGACTGGTGGATGTGCAGATCGACCGCTCCGGCGACGCCGTGCAGCTTTTGTAGCAGGGTGTTGGCGAACGCCCGGTTGGCAGGCACGTTGAAGCCGACGATTTGCACGTCGATGGGCGAGGGTAGGCCGAAGTTTAGAATCTGGCTGATCATGTCCGCCGGCAGGAACGAGAAGGTGGTGGACGGGTAGTCAGTATTCAGTCTGGTGCGCAGCACGCGCACGAAGTCCGCGGTCGGCTTATGGCCATCGCTGAGATTCACGAATATATCGGCGTCACCCGGGCCTACCGGCGCCGACGTGCTGTACGCGAGATTGATGCCGCTATAGGGCAGCCCCAGGTTATCGACGATGCTGCTCAATTGCTTTACGGGAATGACACCGCGAATCGTGGCTTCGATGGCATCGCACAGCGCCGCCGTTTCCTCGATGCGTGTGCCGGTTCGTGCGCGCACGTGCAGCTTGATCTGGCCGCCATCGACCGAGGGGAAGAAATCCTGGCCGAGGCCGGGCAGCGGCCCGAGAGGAAAGGCGAGTACAGCGGTCGCCGCCATGGCGCCCAAGAACAACGCCGCGAAGCGCGGTCCGCTGCGCAAGGCCAGACTCAGTAGGGCGCGATACTTGATGCGCATGGCCTCGAAACCTTGTTCGAATCGCTGTTGCAAGCGCCCTAGAAAGTGGCGCGGTGCGTGCTTGGCGCCCGCATCGTGCGGCTTGAGCCAGAATTTCGCGAGCGTCGGAACCAAGGTGCGCGACAATATGTATGACGCCAGCATGGCGAACACCACGGCTTCAGCCAGGGGAATGAATAGAAATTTTGCGATGCCGACGAGCAGAAACATGGGCACGAACACGATGCAAATGGACAGCGTCGATACCAGCGCCGGCAAGGCGATCTGGTGGGCGCCGTTGAGGATGGCGGTCTCCACGTCCTTGCCGTGCTCAAGGTGGTAATTGATGTTTTCAATGGTAACCGTGGCATCGTCCACCAATATGCCGACCGCCAACGCCAGGCCGCCCAGAGTCATGATGTTAATGGTCTCGCCGAGGGCTGATAGGCAGCAGATCGAAGCCAAGATCGACAGCGGAATGGAAATCGTGATGATCAGGGTGCTTCGCCAGCTGCCGAGAAACAGGAGAATCAGCAATCCTGTGAGCGCGCCGGCGATGAGCGCTTCGCGGATCACGCCGGAGATGGCGGCGCGCACGAATACCGATTGGTCGCTCAATGGCTCGATTTTGAGTTCCGGCGGCAGTGATGCGCGAATCTGCGGCAGTTTGTCGTTGATGCTGTCGATGATGTCTATGGTTGAGGCTTTGCCTGTCTTCAACACGCTCATCAGGACGGCCCTGCGGCCTTCCAGACGCACCATGCTGGTCTGCGGCGCGTAGCCGTCGCGGACGTGCGCGACATCGCGGATATAAGTGACGCTGCCGTTATGCGCGCGTATCGGCAGATTGTTCAAGTCCTCGATCTGCGTCGGGCTGGCATTGAGCTTGACGAAGTATTCGAGCGGGCCGATTTTCTCGGTGCCTGCCGGCAGGATCAGATTTTGCGCGCCGATGGCGGCAACCACGTCGTTGCCCGCCAGCCCATGCGCCCGCAGCGCCTGGGGATCGAGATCCACCTGTACTTGGCGCTGCTTGCCGCCGAAGGGGTAGGGGATAGAAGCGCCCGCGACGGTCGCCAATTGAGTTCGCAGAATGGTGTTGCCCAAGTCGTAGATCTGCGCTTCGGGTAGTGTATCGCTCGATAGCGCCAGCTGCAGTATCGGAACGGTGGAGGCACTGTAGGACAGCACGAAGGGCGGCGTGGTACCCGGCGGAGAGTACGCGAGCTGCACCTGCGACACCGCGGTGATCTGCGCCATGGACAGATCCTGGTCGGCGTCGGGCTGGAAGAAATATTTTACCACTGCCGTGCCGTTGACCGACTGCGATTCCGTGTGCTCCACGTCGTTGACCGTGGTCTGTGCCACGCGCTCGGAGAACAACACGATGCGATTGGCGATTTCCTCGGGCAGGATGCCGTTGTAGCGCCAGATCACGGCGGCGATCGGGATCTTGATGTTGGGAAAGATATCGGTCGCCGTGTTCAGAATGGCGTAGCCGCCCATCAGCACGATCAGCACCGCCAACATGATGGAGGTATACGGTCGCTGCAGCGCTACTCTAACAATCCACATGGTCTACTCCGTAGCAGCCCTATCGACCTAGTCGATAGGCAGAGAGTTCAGTTCCCTGTTGCCGGCAATGCTCAGCAGCACGGCGCGCAGCTCCGCAGCCGGCTGCTTGCCGAAAATTTTTTCGAAACGCCCTTCAGCTTGCTGCCACAGGCGCCGGGATTTCTGCAGAACGTCCCTGCCTTTCTTCGTCAGCTCGACGTGGCGCTTACGCCGATCGTCGGTCCACAGCTTGAGCACGACCAGGCCATCCCGCTCCAATGGCCTCAAGTTGTGACCCAGGGTCGATCTATCCATGACCATCGCGGTGGCCAGCTCGCAAATGGTGACCGCCCGCTGGCGGCTGCCTCGCTCCACCTCCGATAGAATGGAATACTGGGTGGATTTGATGCCCACAGGCGCGAGCGCCGTGTCGTAGAACTGGGAAATGCGTCGCGACGCCTTGCGCAGGCTGCCGCAGGTACAGGCATTCAGGGGCATATGCCCTTATTCTAGCGCATCTATGCTGCCATGGTGAAATTAACCTGATCCTAGAGCATACTTGCTGGGCCAATGAACGAGATCCCTCAACTCGCGGCGCCGAGTATTGCCATTGACGGCCGACGTGAGCGATTCCCGGTGCGGCGAATATTCTGTGTCGGCCAGAATTACGCCGACCATGCTCGGGAAATGGGGTTTGATCCTGAGCGGCAACCGCCGTTTTTCTTCTACAAGCCGGCCGATGCAGTGGTGGACAGCGGTTTCACGCTGCCGTTCCCACCGCGGACAGCAGCTCTGCATCACGAGGTAGAATTGGTGATCGCGCTCGGCGCGGGTGGTAAAGATGTGCCGACGCTCGACGCGCCGACGATTATTTTTGGGTTTGCGGTGGGCATCGATCTCACGCGTCGGGATCTGCAAACGGAGGCGAAGAAAGCCGGCCGTCCGTGGGACATGTCCAAGGGCTTCGACCATTCCGCGCCTCTAGGTCCGTTGACGCGGGGCCTGCCTCCCGCCACGGGCAGCATCGCCTTGACCGTTGACGGCAATCTGCGCCAGGCCGGCGATCTTAAGGATATGATCTGGAGCGTCGCGGACATCATCGCGATTCTATCGACCTATGTTGCAGTGGCGGCCGGCGATTTGATTTTCACGGGAACTCCGGCCGGTGTAGGCCCTATACGGCGCGGCGAAAAGGTCCACGGCAGCATCGCGGGCGCACTGCCCGTTGAAGTCAGCTTCGAATGATCGGCTACTATGGTGCCTTGTCAGTCGCCCCAGGAATGAAAAAAATGAGCCCTACGCGCGCAATCAAGATCCGGGGAATCGGCCTGCTCTCATTGTTGTTCTTGATTCCCCTGACCTCATGGGGAGCGGGCGACTATAGGCACCGGCTGGAACAGGTGCTGCTGCGCACCCCGCTGATCGACGGGCACAACGACTTGCCCTGGGAAATCCGCGATCGATTCAAGAGTGATCCGTCCGCGCTGGATTTAAAGTCGGATACCTCGCACTTGCCGTTTCCCGCGGGGGCAGCGGCGTTAATGACGGACATTCCGCGTATGCGCGCGGGCCTCATGGGCGGGCAGTTCTGGTCAGTGTGGATCCCCAGCAATATGAAGGGTCCTGAGGCCGTCCAAACGACGCTCGAACAGATGGATTTGGTCAAGCGCATGGTCGCTCGCTATTGCGCCGACTTCGAGATGGCGTACACCGCCGCCGACATACGCCGTATCCATCAGGCGCACAAGATCGCCTCGATGATCGGAATCGAGGGCGGTCATCAGATCAATAATTCCCTGGCGTCGCTGCGCCAGATGTATGACGCGGGTGCGCGCTACATGACGTTGACGCACACACTCAATACTGCCTGGGCGGACTCTGCGACCGATGCGCCGGCGCATCACGGCCTCACGCCCTTCGGTGTGGAGGTGGTGCGGGAAATGAACCGCCTCGGCATGTTGGTCGATTTGAGCCACGTGTCGCCCGAGACCATGAAGGCGGCACTCGCAGCCAGCGAAGCTCCCGTGATGTACTCGCATTCCTCGGCGCGGGCCATTGACGATCACCCGCGCAATGTCCCCGACGACATCCTGCGGTTGCTGGCCACGAACGGCGGCGTGGTCATGGTCAATTTTGCGCCCGGTTATGTGTCGCAGGAGCGCAATCACTGGGATGCGGACCAAGCTGCCGAAGCGACACGCTTCAACAGCCCGCCGTATGTCGGGTTGTACATCGGCCAACCGGAACGCGCGAAGGCGGCACTCGCCGAGTGGGAGGCAAGGCATCCGCGGCCGCGTGCCACGCTGGCGCAGGTTGCCGACCACATCGAACACATTCGCGAAGTGGCGGGCGTCGATCATGTCGGGCTGGGCTCGGACTTCGACGGCATTGAGGATGCGCCGGTGGGGCTGGAGGGCGCGGACAAGTACCCCGCGCTGCTCGAGGAGCTGATGCGCCGCGGCTGGACGGATGCCGACATCGCCAAGGTCGCCGGCGAGAACGTGTTACGCGTGATGGCGGCCGCCGAGAAAGTGGCCGTAAAGCTGCGAGCCGCACGGCCGGCGTCTAATTGGGTGTTCTTGGAGAAGGCGCCGTAGCAGTCGCAGAAGGCGCCGTGAGTGAATCAACCTTCGTCAGGCGGCACGACGCTGCGCATCATCATCGGTGAGGTGAGCGCGTCCTGCGCCGCCGCGCCGTGTTCGATCGAATCGGTGACCTCGGCAGACGCAAGGGTTGTTTCGCGTGTTCGCAAATCAATGCCGCTCTTCGGGTCCAGGCGCACGATGCGAATAGCCCTCAGTGTCAGGGGCTGACCTTTGACCAAAATGCTCGCCGGCTCCTGCGGCGTGACAACCCAAGCGCTGCCCGCAGAGCCTTCCGCGAGACGCCCGACGCCATCCGCGCCGATCAGCAGTGCGGACTTCTCATCGACGCCGATACCGAAAACCCTATCAGACGGATGCTCCTGATTGATGCGTGCAACGAATACGATGAGCCGACCCAATCGACTGCGCGCGGAAAAATGCGTGTCGGTGATCACGCTCTCCAGCCAACGCAGGTGCAAGAAGTCGCTTTCGATTGTCACGCCCGGATGAAATGGGTCGGCGAGGGCGGTTTTCGATTCCATGCTCTGGCCGTCAAGGCAGGTGTAGCTGTAATGACCCAGGATGGCAAGACCAGCGCTGCTGCCGCCGATCGGCCGGTTGGCCAGCACGTGGGCGTTGAGCGCGGCTTGCACCGGCGTGCCCTTCCAATACCGGATGTAGTTTCCCTGATCGCCGCCGGCGAGAAAAATCCCGTCGGCCGCGCGCAGAGCGGCGATGACGCGTGGATCGAACGACGCTTGCCGATGATGGAAAACGATGGTCTGCGCCGAAGCGATGGGCCCCCACTGGGTCATGAACGACTTTCCCAGATCGCCGTCCGCCGGGTCGAAGCTGTCATCGGAGACCGCGCGCAATATGACGATATGGCCGCCGCGCGCATGGCTAGCAATTGCCGCGTAGGCCGCATTGACGATGCCGCCGCCGCCCATTAGCGCCAGCGTAAATTCAGTATGTGCCGTGCGCGGTAACGCCGGATCACCGGCGACGAAATAGTCGAAGTTCTTATCGCGGTAATTGCCCTGCGCGCCTGCCGCGGCGCCGGCCGGAGCGGGGGACGCGGCAGCGGCTATTGTCACGAACATCGCAGCCAGTGCAGTTAAGAAAATATTTCGGCGACGATGGCAATGCATGGAGAGTTTCTCGCAATAGACGTTGCAGCATCCGCGGTGTGGCTTTGCTGCAATGTGGCCACGATGTTAAAAACTACCGAAGGCATTGATGAAACGCAAGGCGGCTTTGCAACGGTGAGAGGCATCGCCGCGAATCGAATAATGCGTTCGGAGTGCTTCGGGATGCAAAAAAAACGCTAATGGGGAGAGTTATGCGGAAGATTTCGATCGCTGCGAGCGTGCTCGCGGCTTTGTGCGGCGCTTACTCAAAACCTGGGCGCGTTGGACAATAATCAAAACGCCGACGGCTTTTCGCCCGGCGCACAGGCGGTGGATTTGCGCGGTCTTGGACCCAATCACACGCTGGTGCTGGTGAATGGCCGGCGCATTGCCGACTATCCGCAGTCCTACGGGGGCAGCAGTAATTTCACCGATATTTCGAACATCCCGACATCGCTGATCGATCGCATCGAGATTTTGAGCGGCAGTGCCTCGGCGGTGTACGGCTCGGACGCGATTTCCGGCGTCATCAATTTCATTCTCAAGCAGAAGGCCGACGGCACCACCATCGATTTTCGGGCCGGCGATACTCAGCACGGCGGCGGCGATTCGCAGCGCGTGCAGATTTCAAGCGGCTACTCCAATGATAGGTTCGACGCAGTGTTCGGCGTGGAATTATTCAAGCAGCAGCCTCTGTGGGCGTACCAGCGCAATTTTACCGATTCGCGGCAGGACAGTCTGACGGATCCATCGGGTATCAATGCCAGCCCCGTGTTCACGCGCATCGATGTCGACGGCAACTACCTCGACCCAGGCCAAGCCACCTGCAATTCGCTATCTCACTACGACCATGGCTCGGTGTTCTACGCATCGCGAGACGGCTATGCACCCGGCAACACGGGCGGTCCAGGCAATTACTGCGGCAGCTACAAGGACATCGGTTACGGCACTTTGGAGAACAGCTACCAGCTGAACGGCGATTCCTCACCCATCCCCTTCTTCAATCAGGCTACCGGCCAGATCGAACAATGGCAGCGGCGCTACTTCACCATCGAAGAGAACGGTGGTTTCGAGCCGGGCGAGATTCACAACATC
>JAYTXS010000071.1:0-9145 GCA_043742845.1 Gammaproteobacteria bacterium | reverse complement strand
CTGCGACAGGCCAGTCGGCTGTTCTCGGACAACAATCGAGTATTCACCGCCGATGATTTATCCACCATCGCCGAGTCCGACATTCGCGCCAGCCGCTTGTTCAACGCCGCTGCCGCCAACCCAACGACTGGAAGAAGTTAGGCCATGCACTTAGGACGTACGACGCTCTCGAAGTTTCTCATCCAACAACTCAACCGCATCGAGGGTGCCACCGACTTGGGTGCACTGCTCGTCGATGTCGCCGCCGCCGTCAAGGCGATCTCGGCCATGACCGCCAAGGGCGCGCTCGGCGGCTATCTCGGCGAACTCGGCAGCAAGAACGTGCAGGGCGAGACGCAGCAGAAGTTGGATATGCTCTCCAACGACGTGATGATTCGCAGCTGTGAATGGGGCGGTTTGGTGGCTGGCATGGCCTCCGAGGAGTTGCAGGAGCCCTACCCGGTACCCGAAGAGTACTCGCGCGGCCGCTACTTGCTGGTGTTCGACCCTCTGGATGGTTCATCTAACACCGACGTCAATGTCTCGGTGGGAACGATCTTTTCGGTCTTGCGCCACGACCAGTCGCAGCCCCCGGTGACGGGTGATTATCTACAGCCAGGCCGACGCCAAGTCGCCGCGGGCTACGCCATCTATGGTCCGGCAACCATGCTGGTGGTCACCGTCGGTAAGGGGACCCATGGCTTTACGCTGGATCGCGAGATCGGCAATTTCATTCTGACGCATCCGAATTTGCAGATTCCGACCGACACCAGTGAGTTTGCCATCAACACCAGCAATGCCCGATTCTGGGAGCCACCGGTGCACCGCTATGTAACCGAGTGCCAGGCAGGTAAGACCGGCGATCGCGAGCGCGACTTCAATATGCGCTGGATCGCCTCCATGGTCGCCGAGGTGCACCGCATTCTCATGCGCGGCGGGGTGTTCATGTATCCGCGCGACACCAAGGATCCCGGCAAGCCGGGCCGCCTGCGCCTGTTGTACGAGGCCAATCCCATCAGCTTCTTAGTCGAGCAGGCGGGCGGGCGCGCCACGACAGGGCACCAACCCGTGCTCGATGTCAAACCCGAATCTCTGCATCAGCGAGTGCCGCTGATCCTAGGCTCCTGCAACGAAGTGGCGCGCATCGAGCGCTACCACGCGGAACACGCCAGCGGAGTGGATCGACCCTATACTTCGCCGCTGTTCAACGAGCGCTCGATGTTCCGGCCGGAGGCGCGCTTGTGAGCGTCAGGCATCCCGTCATTGCCGTGACCGGATCTTCCGGAGCCGGCACCACCACCGTCATGAGGAGCTTCGCGCATATTTTCCGCCGCGAGCGAATCAAGGCCCAGGTCATCGAGGGGGATTCCTTTCATCGCTACGATCGAGTCGAAATGCGCGAGCGCGTTCGCTTGGCCGACACGGGCGCAGGTCCCGCCATCAGCCACTTCGGGCCCGAGGCGAATCTGCTGGAGGAACTCGCAGCGACCATGGCCGAGTACGGCACCACGGGCAAAGCCAAGGTGCGTCGATACATCCACGATGCCGTCGAAGCCAAAGAGCTCAGCGGCGAACCGGGCACGTTCACGGACTGGACCGACGCTGCGGACAGCGATCTGTTGTTCTACGAGGGATTGCACGGCGGTTACAAGGACGGCGATACGGAGGTGGCGCGGCATGTGGATCTGCTCATCGGCGTCGTCCCCATCATCAATCTGGAATGGATTCAGAAGCTGCATCGCGATCAGCATGTACGCGGCTACAGCCAGGACGCGGTGGTCGAGACCATTCTGCGCCGCATGCCAGACTACGTGAACTACATTTGTCCGCAATTCAGCCGCACGCATGTCAATTTTCAGCGCGTACCAACGGTGGACACCAGCAATCCTTTCATCGCCAAGGACGTCCCCAGCGCCGACGAGTCGATGGTAGTCATTAGATTCGCCAATCCCAAGGGCATCGATTTCCCTTATTTGATGTCCATGCTGCACAACTCATGGATGAGCCGGCCCAATAATATCGTGGTGCCGGGCGGCCAGATGGGCCTCGCAATGCAATTCATCTTGACGCCGATGATTCTGCGCTTGATGGATTTGAAGCGGCGCGCGCAGTAACAGATCCAACGGTCCTTCAATGGGAATAATCTGGAACAGATTCTGATCGCCGCCAAGAAAGCGGCGCGAGCGCCGATGCTCAGCGCAGTGCTTTGGGATGTCGATGGGACACTGGCGGAGAGCGAGCACGACGGGCACCTGGCTGCATTTAACCAGGCATTCGAGGCGCTGTCGGTGCCGTGGCGCTGGAGCGATGCGCACTATGGAGAATTACTGAGGGTCGCCGGCGGGCGCGAACGCCTGCTGCATGACATGCAGTCTCAGCCCGATGCCCCCGCCGCTATCCCCGAGCGCAGCGACCTAGCCGACCGCATCCATCGTCTGAAGAACCAAGTGTATGCCGACATCGTCGCCGGCGGCCATTTGCCGCTGCGCGACGGGGTTGACGAATTAATGCAGGATTGCGCGCGAGCCGGTGTACGGCTGGGGATCGTGACCACCACCAGCCGCTCGAACGTTGAGGCGCTGCTGAGCGCGCATCGGGGGCCGGATTGGCAATCGGCCTTTGCAGCCATCATCTGCGCCGAAGATGCGCCGATAAAAAAGCCAAACCCACAAGCCTACCTAATGGCACTCGCGGCGCTACGGCTGCAGCCTCATCAGACGGTCGCAATGGAAGACGCTCCGGCAGGCGTTGCGGCCGCGCAGGCCGCCGCTGTACCTGTCGTTGTCACACGCAGCCGTTACTTCGATTCAGATCCCGGTCAGGGTGTGCTCGCGGCGGGGCCCTCGCTGGGTCGAACCGAAGGCTGGAGCCCAGCCGCCGAACCGCGTGCCACTCGCATCGACCTTGCGCAGATTATTCAATGGCATGCGCACCGCCCCGTCGCAGCGAGAGTGGACATTCTCGCGTAGGATTAGCTGCGGTCCACACGCTCGCGCTCGTTTACAATGGCGCATGAGTAGACTTCCACTTCCCATCGGCAATCAGACCATCAGCACTCGGCGCACTGAGCGCCTGGGCGGCATCGCCTACATGCTGTCGGGGGTATTCGTCTTTTCCATCATGGACTCGCTGCTCAAGCGGCTGTCCGACCACTACGCCCCGCTGCAGATTGCGAGCTTGCGCAGCATTTCTTCGTGGCTTTTTCTTTTACTGCCGATTGCCTGGCAGAATACCTGGTCGGAACTGCGCCCGAAAAATGCGCCACTGCATTTGTTTCGAGCCGTACTGGGCGTCGGCATGCTGACCAGCTTCATATTCGCGGTGCACCGGCTGAGCCTGGCACAGACATACTCTTTGTTCCTGGCGGCGCCGTTGTTGATGACGGCCTTGTCCGTGCCCATTCACGGCGAGAAAGTGACCGCCAAACGTTGGCTCGCGATCATCGTTGGACTGGGCGGAGTCTTGTTCATTTTGCAACCCTGGAGCAAGGGCAGCCTCTCGTTGGTCGCGGCCTGCGCCGCGGCGGCGGCGGCGATTTGTTACTCCTTGAGCGCTCTGACCGTGCGCAGTCTGGGGCGCACCAATTCGGCCTTGTCCATGGTGTTCTGGTATCTGTTGATGGTAGGAATCAGTGCCGGCGTGCTGGCGCTAGGGGACTGGCGGCCGGTACCGACCGCGGATTGGGGCTGGCTCATCGGGATCGGCATCAGCGGCGCACTGGGGCAAGTGTGGCTGACGGAAGCGTTTCGGCGCGCACCGCCGGCGGTCGTCGGGCCCTTTGAATACACCGCCATTCTCTGGGCCTTCGCCATCGACTGGATATTCTGGTCCGCGTCGCCGTCGTTAAGCTTGGTGATCGGTGCCTGTATCGTCATTGCCAGCGGCATCGTCATCATCGTCGATGAGCATCGCCTGAGTCGCCTGACCTTGGATCCCTCCACTCCCCCACCCTGACCGGTGTGTCGTGACGCGTGTCGGTCACCGGACTGCAAGATCCCTTGCCGATGAGTGATACCAGTGCGGCGCAGGCATCGACCAGCGAGCCTTCTGCACCCCCTAGAGGCGCATGACTGCCGGTATTACGCAGCAATCCGTAAGCCTCGCCGGCCGTCAAGCTCGGATTCTTTGCCAGCAGCAAGGCGATGACGCCGCTGACCTGCGCCGTTGCGATGGAGTCACCGGAGGCGAAGTCATAGTGGCCGCCTGGCAGTAAGGTGAGAATTTCCCGGCCCGGCGCGAGCAGTACCGAACCCAGCGCCCGCGGGTTGCCGTCGCTCGCGACCTCAATGACTCCGGCTTGATGCAATAATCCTTCCTGCCCATCCGCCGCATCGGCGGCCGCGGCACCGACGAACAGCACGCCACGGCGTACGCCTTCGCGAATCAGGTCGCTGAGCAGCGGATCCGCTGGGCCGGCCAGACTCATATTGACTATTTGCGCATGGGCATCGAAGGCCGCCACCAGCGCGCGCGCCAGCGTGAAGGAGTTGCAGCGCGCGGCATCCGCATCGGGCATGGACTGCCAACACGCCTTGAACAGCAACAGCCGCGCGCCCGGCGCCACGCCCACAATGCCCTCACGGTTGTTCGCCACCGCCGCGATGACTCCCGCTATCTCGGTGCCATGCCGATCGCGCTGAAATTGCCGGCTGTCGGAATCGACAAAATTCGCTGCCGAGAGAATGTTGCCGCGCAAGTCCGGATGCGAAATATCCGCTCCCGTGTCGATGACGGCGACTTTGACCCCGTCGCCGCGCGACCAAGGATGCGCCTCGGCAACGTCCATTTGCCGAAAGCCGCGCTGCAATTCGACGTACGGATCGTTGTAATCATCGCTGCGCGTCGCAAAACTCTGCAGCGGCTGTGCGAGCCTGATGCGCTGATCGTGGGCGAGGGCGACAAGCACCGTTGCGCGATCCGTGCCATCGGGCAGTTCGAGTACTGCACAGTGCATGTGCAAGGGTTCGATCGGCCAGGCCGTGACTTCGCGCAGGCCATAATCGTTTTCCAGCGCACGCATCGTTTGGCGCGCCGCCGGGCTCGGCCCGTAGCTGGCAATGCTGTCGTAGCCGCGCGGCGTGCTGCCCGCCCGAGCCGCAAAGACCGCGGGCTGGTTGTCGACCGCCGCGATGATGAAGTGCTCCGGCGATCGGGAGACCTGATCGGCCAGCGCACGAGATTCAATTCGTACCGGCGTATTGCTGCAGGCGCAGGCCGTCAGAACCAGAAGTGCCGGCGACCACCAACGCTTCATGGAGTATCGCCTGCACCTACACTGGGTTGAATGCTCTCGGCAAAGCGAACTTTTGCATCGCCGCGCAACGCCGCCAGCGAAGCACTGACCGGCCGCTCGGAATTTCTCGCCAACGAATACACTCCCGCCTCGCTGGGCCCGGAAACAATCCTCAAGCCGGCGGCGTCAAGTACGCCCTGCAGCTCGATCAAGGTGATGGTCGGCGTGAACACGGCGCGAATGACCTCATTCGACACCCGCGGTTGGGAAGTCGTGACCGTGCTATAGAGCGCGGCCGCGCGACTTCGCGTCTGCGTCCAGCGATCGATGGCCAACAAACTCACCGCCACCGCCATGATGGCAACCGACGCGGCCATCACACCCTGCCAGGTCACGGCTCTGCGCCACGCCCTGACGGGCAAGGCAGTAGCGGGCAAGGCGGTGGCGGAGGTGTCCGGCGCCGCGGCACTCGCGCCGTCCAGCTTCGCCTGCAGTCGCTTGAGCGACGCCGCGGGCATGTACTCCACACCGGATTCGACGCTCATGCCCTCGTATACGCGCCGCTCGAGGATCAAATCCTCTTGGCACCGCGCGCACTGCGCCAGATGCGCGTCCATGCGTTGTCGATCGCTGTCGCCGATGCTGCCGTTCACGTACCACGGAATCAGTGCTGCCATCTCTCCGTGCATGCGCGCCTCGCCGCCGCGACCCATGATATTCATACGCGTCTCACCATCGCATCCCCTGCACCTCCGCTGGAGGCGGGCAGGTACTGGCGCAATTTTTCGCGTGCATGAAACATTCTCGCCTTCACCGTGCCAACCGGGCACTGCGTGATCGCCGCGATTTCCTCCAGAGAATGGCCCATGTGGTAGGCGAGCTCCAAGGTCAGACGCTGTTCGACGGGCAACTGATTCAAGCCATGCTTGAGCCAATCCTTAACCTCCGTGTCGAAGGTGGGATCCGTGGTCTGCTCGGGCCAGTCATCGAGACTGCGCGCTGCGCTGTGGTGCTTCTGGCGGCGCAGGGACTTCAAAGCCGTGCGATAGGCAATGCCGATGATCCACGTGGAGACCTGCGAGGCGTAGCGAAAATCCTTGGCGCTCTGCCAAACGACCATGAAGGTGTCATTGATGATCTCTTCGACGTTCTCGTAGCGCGGGGTGATGCGCGACAGGAAACGTGCCAGGCGCCGGTGATAGCTTAGATACAGCTCCTCGAGCGCACGGCGATTGCCGGCCGCAACCGCGAGCAGCAGCTCGTTGTCGTGGTCCCTAGTCGAAACCTTTGCCAATACGGTCATCAGCGGCTGCCCTCTTCCATCGATAGCCATTCACCGTAAGTACCGGCGGTGCTCCAAAAAGTTGCAATTTCACGGCCAAAACTAGAAGCGCCAAATCACCGTGCCGGTCCAGCGGCCGCCCGCTGCTGCATTATAAAACAAGGCCTTAGCCCCTGCCGTGGTGTCGATATAAGACAGCGCGAGCGACACCGGCGCGAGATCCCAGGCGGCACCGGCGCTCCCATAGGTGTAGCCGGCCGGATCGGGGCCGCCGAGGCGCGAATAACCTACCCCGAGGGTGGCCGATAGCCTGCGCCACACCGGCCTTTGCACGCTCACCTCCGCTGCGGTCGAGGTCACGCCGATCAGTCCGCGGTAGGACGAGTAGCGCGGCGCATTCGGCGAATAGAACAGTCCGATGCTCAGCCAGCCTTGATAAGTGGCATCCAGGTCAAGTTCGTCATAGTCATACCCTGACCGACGGTGGTCCCAGGGGTAGGCGTAGTGGTTGAGCAGTGCCCGGCCGCGCCAATCGCTACTGAGCGTCCACGCAAAGCCGACAAAACCATCGAGTTCGACATTGCTCGATTCGCCAGGGGCGACCTGAGCATTAGAGGCAAACAATCCGGCCACGACACCGGAATTGTTCAAATAATGAACATCGAGTTGCAGCGCGGCGCGATCGTCGCTTCGCGATAGGCCGCGCACGAGGTAATCGCTGGTTAGGGCGAGAGAGCCGCCCCACACATCGGCCGCCGCACAGAGCTGCGTTCCGTAAACAAGCGCCGCAGACAACACAATACCACTCGCGAGCCAACGCACTACTTCACGACCGCCGTATCCCCTCTCGAGCATCGCATCCAAGCGCCTCATGACCACGTGTTGGCTCACACATTAACCGTTTCTTCCATGAAAAGCCCCCGTCGCTAAACCCAACGCCGGCCACGCGGTACTTACTCCAGGTCGTCATCACTGCGAGTTCGTGAATGCAGATCGTTCGATACCAGCTTTGGAGCGCGCTGCTGCTGGGATGTGCTGCCGGTTGTGCGGGCAACGGCGAGGGACTCGATCGCAACGGTCAGCCGATCTTAAGCGGTGGCGGCACCAACGGCACGATCACGGCGGACTTCCAATCCATTCAAGACAATGTGTTCACGCCCATCTGCTCGAAATGTCATATCGGAGCCAGCGCGCCGGAGGGCCTGCAGCTCGATGCCGGCCATAGCTACAACCTGCTGGTCGGCGTCGCCAGCGTCGAGCAGCCGAGTCTGCAGCGCGTGGCGCCCGGAGACCCGGACGGCAGCTACATGGCGCACAAGATCGAAGGCGCGCCCGGTATCACCGGCGGCCAGATGCCGCTGGGAGAAACGCCGCTGCCGCAGGCGACCATCGATGCCATCCGCCAGTGGATCACCAACGGCGCGCCGAACGTGCCGGCGTCCGCGGTCGCCGCCGCGGTCTTCGCGGTGCAAACCACAGCGCCGCTGGACCAATCGATGGTGCGTGTTCCTCCGGCACAAATCCTGGTCGCCTTCACCGCGGACCTCGATGCGTCGCTCGTCAATGACACTACCGTGACGCTCGAGCGAGTCGACGGCCCACAGTCCGTGGTGAACGGCGATGCGCAAAAGATGCCGGCACAGAGCGCGCTCGCTGCCCACAACTCCGCCGTACTGATAATAACCCCGACCGCGGTTCTCGCCACCGGGATTTACCGAGTCACGCTGCGTGGCAGCGGCGGCGGCGCCTTGGCCAATATGAGCGCGACGACCTTGGGCGTCGATTCCACATTCGAATTCACGGTGGAGCCTGCGCAATGAATCGATCGTACACGCGTTGGGGGCTGCACGGCCTGTTCGCATCCCTGTGCCTTGCCGCGAACGCCCTGCATGCCGAACCCTATTTAGCCGTTCAGATGGGACTCAAGTGCGGGCAATGCCATGTCAATCCCACCGGGGGCGGCTTGCGCACCACGTTCGGCGACGTCATTGCGCAAACCGTGTTGCCGGCGGAGCACTTGACTGCGCCGACCGACAACTGGACCGGGCAACTAGGGCCGTATCTGCGAGCGGGTGGCGATCTGCGTTTTGATGCCTCCTTGACCCAGGTGCCGCACGCGAATTCGGTGCAGCAATTCCAGATGGAGCAGACTCGCGTTTATGTGGAAGCGGACGTCATTCCAAACCGGCTTCTGGCGTACGTCGATGAGCAGGTCGCACCCGGCGGTGCCCTCAACCGCGAAGCGTACTTGCTGTACTGGTCGGCAACCCACGACTGGTATGTGAAGGCTGGACAAATGTATCTGCCGTTCGGCCTGCGGCTGCAAGACCAAAGCGCGCGGGTCCTCACCGCCACCGGAATCAATATGACGACCCCGGATCAAGGGGTGGAGTTCGGCTGGGAGCGTGGGCATTGGGATGCGCAACTCGCTGTCAGCAACGGTACCGCAGGCGGCGCGGTAACCGGCAACGGCAAGCAATACGGCACCCAACTCGCCTTCGTGGAATCTCGCTGGCGTGTGGGAGTTGCCGCCAACCGCAACGCTCAATCCGCCGGCGCCAAGAGCGCGTACGGAATCTTCGGCGGCCTTCGGACAGGTCCGGTGGCGTGGCTGGCGCAAGCCGAGATTACCGACGACCACAGCATTCTCA
>JAYTXS010000070.1:0-3601 GCA_043742845.1 Gammaproteobacteria bacterium | reverse complement strand
CGTTGCGGTCCATCGCGGAATAGGCGCCTTTAATGTCTGGGCCAGACATGCAGCAACCGAGATCCAGTCCCTGCGAGGCAAAGAAAGTCCGGGCATCTTTGATACGAATCCCTTTGGGCACGTGCGCACGCGTCTGCACTTCCCAGTATTCTACTCGCCGATTCGCGCGGCCCACGGAACAGCCGACCAATAGAACCGCAAGCGCAAGCCAGCACGCGCGGGAAAAATAACTGCTCCGGAGAACCACAGTTTGGAACCTAACGATGAGGTTGAGCGACGCGAAAGTGCGATGTCGAAAAACGAAGGCACTTGATCTTAATCATCGACCCCTCCTTGGCACACCGAAAATGCTCCCTGGCGTTCGCTCCAACCCTTGGTTAGATCCAGTGTGCTCACGCCCGCCGTGGCACCGACTTTTGAATCGCGATTGCTGTCCCGTTCCGACAATAAGCGAATGAAGGAGAGCTGACAACAACCGCACGAAGGTCGGTGCCCTACCACCAAAGTAGCGGCAAATGCGTTGACGCCGATCGTCAAATCCACGTTGGTGCCGGCCCTTGGATAACCGCGACGCAGACCGGCCGATATCGTGCGCGGCTGCGTGGCACTTGATACCGACGCGCGTGCTGACCTTCGACGCAGTCACCTCGATGCTACCGGCCGGTGCCCCGCGCTGACCTTGATCGCCCGCACACCGCAACGTGTCGATCTCGATGCCGCTACCTCGGCTTGCCGCGCAAGCGAAGCGGCGGATCGCTCATTCCTCTCGCGGCGTCGCCTAATTCCTGCAGAGGATCTACCGATTTATTCGAAGGATGTTTATGGGCGTGGATATCCGTCTAATGCGGAGCGCGAAAGGCATGTTCTGGGGAGGGGTGCGATGGGGGTCAAGAGCCCCTTGGCCCGTTAGCGACGCGGGTGTCGCAGCAGCGGCTCCGTCGTCATTTACGTCCCGCTGCAATCCGCATTCGGCCGTTATTCCCGGCTCCTGGCATGGCGGGCTATTCCGTGATGCGCCGGCTGTGGCTATACTATTTGCTGCCCGGGGTGTTTTTGATCGAATTTCAGCGAGTTACCGTGTCCAAAAGCGAATCTTCCGATACCCATTTCTTCAATTCCT
The DNA here is from genome assembly GCA_043742845.1 of Gammaproteobacteria bacterium. GTDB lineage: Bacteria > Pseudomonadota > Gammaproteobacteria > Steroidobacterales > Steroidobacteraceae > Bog-1198. The sequence goes on along the minus strand of JAYTXS010000070.1, from coordinate 2,481 downwards.
TCAGTTTGGTGCTGGGTATCCTCATCGTCTTCGCCATCATCTTGTTCGGTGTGGCGCGGTCCATCGGCGCGGACAATCAGGGGCAGGCGGTGTTGATCGAACCGCTGCGGCTGAATGCCGTGCGATCGAATATCGAGCCCTTTGCGCATGTTGCGGTTGCGGGCAAGGATAATTCTGCGCTGGCCATTTCGACGGCGCCCGCAGGGGCGCCGGTGGACGTGCCGGCCACCGCTGAAGCGGCATTCACCAAAGTTTGCTCTGCCTGTCACACGGCGGGAATCAATGGCGCGCCGAAGATCGGAGATCATGCGGCGTGGGGGCCGCGCATCGCGCAAGGCAAGGAGACGCTGTACAAAGATGCGATCAACGGCAAGGGCAACATGCCGCCCAAGGGCGGGACGAATTGGCCTGATGCGACCATTCGCATGACCGTCGACTACATGGTGTCGCTCAATAAGTAGCTAGCGTTTGTCCAGGGCGCGTAGCTGCACGGCCTCTGCGACATCGGTCCTGCGAATCTGCGGCGCGCCGGCAAGATCGGCGCAGGTGCGTGCGACTTTCAGCGCGCGGTGACAGGCCCTCGCCGACAGGCCTAATCTCGACACGGCGGTGCTCAGCAGCACTCGCGAGTCGCGCTGCAAGCGGCACATGCTCGTTACCTCGGGCGGCGTAAGGCGAGCATTGAGTTTGCCCTGCCGCTGCAGTTGCACCTGCCGGGCGGCAACCACGCGTAAAGCAACTGTAGCGGAAGTCTCTGTATCCGCCGGCGCATCGCCCAATAAGTGCTCCACCGGCAACGCCAGTAGTTCGACATGCATGTCGATGCGATCGATCAGCGGTCCGGAGAGCCGGTTGCGATAGCGCAGCACTTGCTCGGCGGTGCAGTGGCAACGCCCGCTGCTATCGCCGGCGTAGCCGCAGGGACAGGGATTCATCGCGGCCACTAATTGAAATCTCGCCGGGAATTCGCAGCTGCGCTTCAGCCGCGCGACGCTCACCACGCCGCTTTCCATCGGCTCGCGCAGGGCCTCCAACGCATTGCGCGCGAATTCCGGCAGCTCATCGAGGAACAGCACTCCGAGATGTGCCAGCGACAGCTCGCCGGGTTTCATGGCGCCGCCGCCGATCAGTGCAGCAATCGAAGCGGTGTGCTGCGGGCTGCGAAACGGCCGGCGGCTGCCGAGACTGGGCCTGCGTCCTGCGGCGGATTCCACGCTGGCGACTTCCAGGGATTCAGCGTCCGTCAGGGGCGGCAGCAATCCAGGCAGGCGCTGCGCGAGCAGAGTCTTGCCCGCGCCGGGTGGGCCGATCATCAATAGTCCATGCTCGCCGGCGGCGGCAATCTCGAGCGCGCGCTTGGCGGCGTACTGGCCGCGAACGTCGGCAAGGTCCGGCACCGCGGTAGCGCCGGGATTGCGCGGGTTCGGCCAGCCGTCCGCGGTGCCCGAGGGACTAGTGCCCGTCGGCAATACCGCCCAGCCATTCACTGCGGCGTAGACCTGGCGTAAATCGCCTGCCAATTTGAGCTTGGGATCGCGCACCAAAGCCGCTTCTTGCGCATTGGCGGACGGCAGTATCAGCTCCATTCCGCTGCGTGACCCCTGGACCAGTGCCGGCAGCAGCTTCGGGGTTTCGCGTAAATCCCCCGTGAGCGAGAGCTCGCCGTAGAACTCACGCTGCTCCAGCGCGCGCGGCGGTATCTTTCCATCGGCTGCGAGGATGCCTATGGCAATGGGCAGATCGAAGCGCCCGCCTTCCTTGGGCAAATCGGCGGGCGATAAATTCACAGTGATGCGTCCCGAAGGAAATTCGAAGCCGCTATTGAGCAGCGCCGAGCGCACCCGCTCCTTGCTTTCGCGCACCACCGCCTCGGGCAGTCCGACCATGAAGAAAGCTGGTAGACCGGGCCCCAGATGCACTTCCACCCGCACCTGCGGTGCTGCGAGCCCCATGGGTGCGCGGCTCAACACCGTGCTGATATGCGTGTGCTCAGTAGTCACCGCTCTCCTCCTGCTGTCAGCGGCCCGCTATTGCGGTGAGTACTTGGCCTCGATGTCCTTCAGGCGCGCTTCCATGGCCGCAAGCTTCGATTGCGTGCGTTCCAAGATGGCGGCCTGCACATCGAATTCCTGGCGGCTCACCAGGTCGAGCCTGCTGAGCTGCGCCTGCAGTACGGCCTTGAAATTACCCTCCAGATCGCGGCCGAAGGCTCGCACGGACTCCGGCACCGAATCCGCCAGGCGCCGTGCCAGGTCGTCCAGGCCGCTCGAATTCATAAAACTCATGTCGATCTCCTCAGTGATCTATAGATCCTGGCTCGAGGGCCCGTTCCGCACTTCCGTAACGCACTGAATCGCCGGGGCTGCCCCATCGCGGTGCATGGCGTCGCCGACTTTAGCGCAACCCATTGATTTACAGGGTCATTGCCACTGGCACGGAAGCTGCAAAACCCAGATCAATAGTACCCGGAAGCGATGCCGG
>JAYTXS010000069.1:0-8902 GCA_043742845.1 Gammaproteobacteria bacterium | reverse complement strand
AAATTAGTATCGGTTAAATTTCTGGTGAAAGGCGTGGTGACGGCGGAAGACGCGACGCAGGCCATGCAGGCCGGTGTCGATGGGATCATCGTGTCCAATCATGGGGGGCGACAGGAGGAGACGCTGCGATCAACCATCGAGTGCTTGCCGGAAATCGTGGCCGCTGTTGGCGGTCGGATACCGGTACTCATCGACGGCGGCATTCGGCGCGGCACCGATATCTTCAAAGCGCTGGCCTTGGGGGCTACGGCGGTCGGCATTGGTCGCCCGTACGCGTGGGGCTTGGCCGCCTTCGGTCAGCCCGGCGCTGAAGCGGTCGCTGATATCTTGACGCGCGAACTGCGCAGCATCATGCGCCAGGCCGGAACGCCGAACTTGGCTTCGATCAATAAGGATCAGCTGGCTTGGCCGAGATCTTAATCAGTGAAACGTTATTCGGACGAAGATCTTGCGCGCCTCGCCGCTCGCGTCGGCCGGCGGCTGCTGGGTAGCCAACGCGAGTTGGCGACGGCGGAGTCCTGTACCGGCGGCTGGATTGCCAAGGCCCTTACCGACGTGGCAGGAAGCTCGCGATGGTTCACGGAGGGCTTCGTCACCTACAGCAATGAATCCAAGATCTCGAGGCTCGGGGTGCCGCGCTCGGTGCTGAGGCACGATGGGGCCGTGAGCGAGGCTGTTGCGCGCGCAATGGCGACGGGTACGCTGAAGCGGGCAGCGGTAAACGTGGCAGTGGCAGTGACTGGAATCGCAGGTCCCGACGGAGGTGTTCCTGGCAAGCCGGTCGGAACCGTTTGGCTTGCGTGGGCGGAGCGCCGCGGCGCGCGCATCAGGGTCGTTGCGCAGCTAAGACATTTTCGTGGTGACCGTGATGCGGTACGCCGTAAAACCGTGCGCGCGGCGCTCGAGAGGTTGCTTGCGGGCTGAGGCGGCGGTTTATACAGTACTCGATACCGGGTCACTACTGGATGAAACGGTAAAACCTTACAAATCTCTGCAATTTCGTTTCATATGAGATGAGCGTTGGGCGCTGAATATGAAATAATAGCGCCATACTTTGTTGAGGAATCGCTATGGATGAGAATCGCAAGAAGGCTCTCGCGGCTGCGCTGAGCCAAATCGAAAAGCAGTTTGGCAAAGGCTCGGTGATGCGCTTGGGCGACGCCGGTGCTATCTACGAGGTGGATTCAATTCCCACCGGATCGCTGGGGCTCGATATCGCGCTCGGCGTCGGTGGCATTCCTCGCGGCCGAGTCATCGAAATTTTCGGTCCGGAGTCCTCGGGCAAGACACGCTGACGCTCGCCATCATTGCCTCGGCCCAGAGCCACGGCGGCACCGCGGCGTTCGTCGATGCCGAGCATGCGTTGGACCCTGTTTATGCGGAAAAATTGGGAGTGAAGGTCAACGACTTGTTGGTCTCACAACCGGATACGGGCGAACAGGCGCTCGAAATCACCGACATGCTGGTTCGCTCCGGCGCGGTCGATATCGTGGTGGTCGACTCGGTCGCCGCGCTGACGCCGAAGGCGGAAATCGAAGGCGAGATGGGCGATCAACACATGGGATTGCATGCCAGGCTCATGTCGCAGGCATTGCGCAAACTGACCGGCAATATCAAGCGCTCGAACACCATTGTGATTTTCATCAATCAGATCCGCATGAAGATCGGCGTCATGTTCGGCAGTCCCGAAACCACTACCGGCGGCAACGCGCTGAAGTTCTATTCATCGGTGCGCTTGGATATTCGGCGTATCGGTGCCATCAAGAACGGTGAGGAAGTGGTGGGTTCAATGACCCGAGTCAAGGTGGTCAAAAACAAAGTGGCGCCGCCGTTTCGCGAGACCGAATTCGAAATCATGTACGGCACCGGCATCTCCAAGGAAGGTGAGCTCATCGAACTCGGTGTGTTGCACAACTTGATAGAGAAGTCCGGCTCCTGGTATAGCTACAAGGGTGAGCGAATTGGGCAGGGAAAGGACAACGTCCGTACCTTCCTGCAGCAGCGTGCGGAGATTGCCAAGGACATCGAAGCGCAAATTCGCGCCAAATTGATTCCTGAGAAGGCAACCATGAATCGGGGTGGCGACGTCAAAGAGGCGTAGCGCCCTGGGTCGCAAGGAGGTAGACCCGCTCGACGCCCGTGCGGCTCGTACGGCGGCGCTTGACGCGCTCGCCCGCCGCGACCATTCGGCCAGCGATTTACACCGCAAACTCCTCGATAAAGGTTACGATGCAAGCGTCGTTGCGCCGTTACTCGACTCGCTGCGCGGCGAAAAATTACTCGATGATCGGCGCTTCACGGAGAACTTCGTGGCCTATCATGCGGCCCGCGGCCAGGGACCGCTGCGCGTACGCGCGGATCTGCGCCGGCACGGCTTAGAAGGGTTTCTGAGCGAGGAGTGCCTGGATGCGTTTCCCGACTGGATTTTGCACTTGCGAAGGGCCTGGCAGAAGAAATTTGGCACGGCGCCGCCGAGCAATTACGCTGACGGGCAGCTTCAGGCGCGGTTCTTAGGCTACCGAGGTTTCACGAGCGCCCAGATACGATCGGCTTTAGGCATTGATACGGACCTTGACGCAGATATCCAAGACATATGAAACGCGACGCTAGATTGAAATCGATGACGAGTTCGGAAATCCGGGGCAGTTTCCTGGAATTTTTTCGCAAGAATGGGCACGCGGTGCTGCCGTCGAGTTCGCTCGTGCCCGGAACCGATCCCACGCTGCTGTTCACCAACGCCGGCATGGTCCAGTTCAAGGATCTATTTCTCGGCAAGGAGGTACGCGACTATTCGCGCGCCGCCACCTCACAGCGCTGCGTCCGCGCCGGCGGCAAGCACAACGATCTGGAGAACGTGGGGTATACAGCTCGACACCATACGTTCTTCGAAATGCTGGGCAATTTCAGTTTCGGCGACTACTTCAAGCGCGAAGCCATTCATTTCGCGTGGAACTTCATCACTGGCACGTTGGGTATACCTAAGGACCGGCTCTGGGTGACGGTTTTCCAAGAGGACGACGAGGCTGAGCGCATCTGGACCGAGGAAATCAGGATCGATCCCACGCGCTGCACGCGCATGGGCGGGAAATCGAATTTCTGGTCGATGGGGGAGACCGGGCCCTGCGGTCCTTGCACGGAGATTTTCTACGATCACGGGGCGGAGATCCCGGGTGGCCCACCCGGCTCGCCCGACGAAGACGGTGATCGTTATGTGGAGATCTGGAACTTGGTGTTCATGCAATATGACCGCATGCCGGACGGCGTGCTCGTGCCCCTGCCCAAACCCTCGGTGGACACCGGGATGGGTTTGGAGCGGGTGGCGGCAGTCATGCAGGGCGTGCACAGTAATTACGACATCGACATGTTCAAGTCGTTGATTTTGTCCGCGGCCGAAGCCACCGGAGCCGAGGATCTCGAGTCCTCGAGCCTGCGGGTGATTGCCGATCACATTCGCGCCTGCACATTCCTGATCGTCGATGGCGTCGTTCCGTCCAACGAGGGCCGCGGCTATGTATTGCGACGCATCATCCGGCGCGCCATACGTCATGGACACAAGCTAGGTCAGACTGAGCCGTTTTTCCATAATCTGGTTGCCAGCGTGGTCAAGGAGATGGGCGCCTACTACGGCGAATTGGTGAGCGGTGAGGCGCGCGCCACGCAAATCCTCGCCCAGGAGGAGACTCGCTTCGCAGAGACGCTGACCACCGGCATGGCGCTGCTGGATGCAGAAACCGCCAGGTTGACTTCCACGGTGATTCCCGGAGAAACAGTATTTCGGCTGTACGACACCTATGGTTTCCCGCTTGATTTGACTGCCGATGTCGCGCGCGAGCGCGGCCTAAGCATCGATCAGGCGGGTTTTGATTCCGCCATGGAGGCGCAGCGCGGGCGCGCCCGCGCTGCCAGCAAGTTTGGCTCGGAGCTGCGCGACACGGTCAAGCTCTCCGGCAAGACGGATTTTCTGGGCTACGATCGCTTGAGCGACCATGGAGTCGTTACATCGCTGATTTTCGATGGCGCGGTCGTTGATGCGCTGCGCCCTGGCCAAGAGGGTCAGGTCGTGCTCGATCACACGCCGTTCTATGCCGAAAGCGGCGGCCAAATCGGCGACGCCGGCGTACTCTGCAGCGTGTCGACGCGCTTCACGGTACGCGACACGCAGAAGATCGGCACATCGTTCGCGCATGTGGGCGTGCTCGACAGCGGCGAGCTGCGGGTCGGTGATACTGTCGAAGCACAAGTAAACCAACCGCGCCGCACCGCGATCGCGCTCAATCACTCGGCGACGCACCTGTTGCATGCGGCTTTGCGAAAAGTGCTCGGCGAGCACGTGGAGCAAAAGGGATCTCTGGTTGCTGCCGATCGATTGCGGTTCGACTTTTCGCACACGCAAGCGCTGCAACCTGAGGAGTTACGGCAGGTAGAGGAACTCGTGAACTCAGCCATCCGCAACAATACGGCCGTGGAGACTCGAGTTATGGCACTGGATGACGCCGTTGCGGCGGGCGCCATGTCGTTGTTTGGCGAGAGATATGAGAGCGACGTTCGAGTGTTGTCGATCGGTGATTTCTCCATTGAACTCTGCGGCGGCACGCACGTCCAACGGTCAGGCGACATCGGTTTGTTCAAGGTCCTGAGCGAGTCAGGAGTGGCGGCCGGGGTGCGGCGTGTGGAAGCAGTCACGGGTCAAATGGCCTACGAGTGGGTTGTACATACCGAACAGGTGCTGCGTGACATTGCCGGAATGCTTCGTGGGAGCCGCGACGACGTTGACGAAAAAGTCCGCGAACTCGTGGAGCGCTCGCGCAGACTGGAAAAAGAGGTGCAACAGCTCAAGTCCAAACTGGCGAGCGGCCAGGGCGGCGATTTGACATCTCAGGCAAAGGACGTGGGCGGGATTAAGGTTTTGGCCGCGCAACTCGATGGGGCGGACGCCAAGTCTTTGCGCGACGCCGTTGACCAATTCAAAGGTAAATTAGGGACGTCGGTGGTCGTTTTGGCTACTGTGCAAGAAGGCAAAGTCGTATTGGTGGCGGGCGTTTCTGCCGATTTGCTGACCCGGATGAAGGCCGGAGAAATTGTGGGGGCCGTTGCCGCCCAGATCGGCGGTAAGGGCGGTGGCCGCGCCGAATTTGCACAGGCCGGCGGAACGCAGCCTGAGAATCTCGGAAAGGCACTGGCTTCAGTGGAAACCCTGATACGCGATCGTCTGGCTAATTGAACGGTTCGTTTTTTCTGATGGCAAGTTGTGCCGATTGCCTTTAGTATTCTTGAAGGGGCCCTTGATCTTGGCCCCAAGTCCATAACCATGGATATGTGAAATTCACGGGCCGCGGTGTCCACAGCGGTATTGATCGTCGCTGCAATGCCAATGAAGTTAGGAGCACTTATATGTTGATATTAACTAGGCGTGTGGGCGAGACTGTGATGATCGGCAATGAAGTTACGGTCACCGTATTGGGCGTGAAGGGCAATCAAGTCCGGGTCGGAGTGAATGCGCCGAAGGACGTAGCCGTGCACCGAGAAGAGATCTATGAGCGCATCAAGCGCGAAGAAGACCTTGACTCCCGACCGGGTGCTCCAGCGGTGAAAATCGTCGATGATGCTTGAACGCTGGTAGCGTTTAACCCCTATTGCTTTACCTGGACTGCTCGAGGCGGGTATGATCCCGCGCTCCGCGAATGGGCTAGTCCTTGACCGGAGAGGTGGCCGAGTGGTCGAAGGCGCGCCCCTGCTAAGGGCGTAAGGGTCAAAAGCCCTTCGAGGGTTCGAATCCCTCCCTCTCCGCCACGCTGTGCGGCGTAAGGCGTCAGAGCGGTGGCAGCAAGGCGGGCCTCACCGCCAAAACAGCCCCACGTCCACGATACCGGCCATCAGCCACAATCCCGCGAGAATTCTTCCGAACGAGATTTTGAATTGCTTGAGCAAGTATCGTCGGACGGGAGCGTCATAGACCCGATCAAGCAGCCAGCACAGGCTCAGCAGGAGGGTGAGAAACGCTAGCCCTGTCCACGGCCGGTAGTCTTGTACGCGCAGCAACCAGGTCCTTTGCAGTATTCCTTCCGCCAGAAGACTCATTGGCGCGTGGATTGTGTACACGGCATAAGAGGTTGCGCCCAGAAATCTGAAGATACGTTCGCTTGCCCCCGCGGTTTGCACGTGTAGCGATGCGTATGTCAGTAGGGGAAATACCGCGACTACTATTATGAAATCATAAATGGGCCGCAACCAAACGGAAGGTGCCGCGAGTAGTATCGCCGCGACGGCTGCCAGAATTCCCCAGGCCGGAAATTGAGCTTTTGCAAGGCGCGTACTCGATCTGGTGCGCGACGAAAATAATCGATATAGCAGCACGCCGGCGAAAAATGAGTAGCCGACGCGCAAAAAGCCGCCGACGAGAGTAGCGCGATTCCAGCCCCAGTTCAGATCCTGGCCACCCGCAAAAAAATGCAGATTAAGAATGAGACCTGCTGACGTACAAGCGAGAATGGCGACGAGGATCCGATTCGACAAAAACGAACGATTGCTGCGTAGATGAAATTGGCGGTCAATTCAAAAAACAATGACCACGCCGGTACGTTCAACGGGAATATGCTGCCAACGGAGTCGGATTCATCTCTTGGGTAAGGCAAAAAGAGCAACGCAAAGATGAGTAGACGGGAAAGATAGTGAATCGAAGCCCCGCCCTGGGAGAGAATCGTCGCAGCCACGGCGAATGACAGGCCGATCAGGTACAGGGGATAAAGCCGGACTACGCGAAGCCAGACGAATTCCACGAATGACAGTCCGGCTTTCAGCCTAGATTCGTAGGCGTTGCTGATCACAACTCCGCTAAGGACAAAAAATAAGTCCACCGCCAAGTAACTTTCCTGGCTGCCGGGCAGGCCAAACCAGTCGCCCGTATGGCGCTGCACGATCATCAAAGCTGCCACGCCACGGATTCCGTGCAGCAGGTAGAAGAACCGAGTAGGCGCCCCACGTGCGGTTATCCGTGCGTCCTGTCGGGTTCTTGCCAAGTCATGTGTGGTGCGTAACATCTGCCTTTCAGGAATAGCCAACAAATCTGGGATAATGACGTCTCTGGCATGAGCGCCGCGAATGTTGGCGTCGAGATATGAGTAGTCCGCTAATGACGAAGAGTGCCTGATCGTTTTAAACCATTGATTAATATGGATTTGTTTGAGGGTAAGGATCCTAAATCGCGCCGCAATGGCGTTGGCTGTTCGGTGTGTTAATATTCGCGCCCCTTGCGCGCCCGTAGCTCAGTTGGATAGAGCGCCTGGCTACGAACCAGGAGGCCGGGAGTTCGAATCTCTCCGGGCGCACCATTGGATCAGAGACTTAGAAGGCTACTCGATTTTCTCTTCCCGGCTGAGTGACCATTGAGTGACCAAGCGGCTGGTGCCGCGCTGATGTGCCCCACACGCGAAGGCCTTCCGTAAGCGATTGAGTAAGGCCGTCCTTGCTAAATCGCCCGGGTGTTGAACGGCAGCAGAGCCTCGAAGTCCTCAATGGTTTTCGCTTTCGGCAATTCGGCGAACAGGCGGCGCAGATACGCGTAAGGCTCAAGGCCGTTGGCGCGTGCGGTCGAGACGATGCTGTAGAGCGCCGCGCTGGCTTTCGCACCCTTCACGGTGTCCGCAAATAACCAGTTACGCCGGCCCAAAGCGAAAGGCCGGATAGCATTCTCCGCCAGGTTCGTGTCGATAGCCAAGCACGGATCCTCGACGTAGCGCACGAGCTTCGGCCACTGCGTGATCAAATAACCCAGTGCCTCGCCGAGTTTGCCCGAGGGCATGGTCTCGTGCTGCATACGGACCGCCCATTCATGCAGGGATGCGAGTTGCGGCACGGCATTTTCCGTGCGGATGCGCGTGCGCTCCTCGTCGGTGAGATCTTTGATCTGCCGCTCTATCAGGTATAGGGCATCGATGCGCCGCACCGCTTCGTGCGCCGCGCTCGCTTGTTTGCGCTGCGCGTTGGGCAGGGCTTTGAGGGCCTCGAAGAACCGTCTCCGCGCGTGTGCAAAACATCCGACGTGCAGGAGGCCGGCGCGCGCGCTCACGCCCTCATAGGCCTGATAGCCATCGCTTTGCAGATACCCACTGCAACCCTCGATGAGCGCGTCGGCGACCTCGCCGCCGCGACTCGGATCGTAATCGAAGAGGATAATCCGTTCATGTTTGGGTCCGGCCACCCGTACCCACATCCAATGCAGCGCCGTGGGCGCCTTGTCGCTGTTGAGCACCTGCACGCGGCTCTCATCGATGCGCACGTAGCCGGAAGAGCGCAGTCGCTCGTCCATCAAGTTCAGCAGCGGCTGCAGCGGTACGATAAGACCGATCATCCATGCCGCCTGAGTTGCCCGGGGTAACCTTACCCCGTGACGCTCAAACATCGCCTCCTGGCGATACAGGGGCAGGGAGTCGACGTATTTGCTGGTGACCAGCTGCGCGAGCAGCCCTGGCGAGGCATTGCTCTTCGGTAGGATGTGCTGCGGCAGCGCTGCGCTCTTCACACACTGCTCGCAACCCGGGCAGGCATACTTGACCCGAACATGGCGCAGCACTTGGACCTTGGCCGGCACATAATCGAGCTGCTCACTGACCTCGGCGCCAATCTCGGTGAGCACGCCGCCGCAGCCGCACTGGCGCTCGGCAAGGTTCAGTTCATGGCGGATCTCGACCCGCAGCAGATGGGAGGCGAGCTTCGTTCGACCGGGCTTGCCGCCGGCCGGCTTCTCTTCGCGCAGCGGGGTTGCTGCAAGCTCAGGCTCGACGCCGACCGCTTCGGTGACTTCGAGCGTGGCCTCGATCTCGTTGAACAGCTCGGCCTGCCCGGCGGCGACGCTCAAGCGCTCGCGGCTCGGGCCGTAGGTGTTCGCTTTGAGGACCCGAAGCGC
>JAYTXS010000068.1:0-5520 GCA_043742845.1 Gammaproteobacteria bacterium | reverse complement strand
GCTATCGGCATTTCGCGCTGAAGCGGATGCTGTTGCTGCTGCCGCGTCCATTGCCAGCGCCAAGGCGCCTTTGACTCCGGCGTCATCGCCTAATCCGGGCGCCACCACATAGCGATCGAGTTCGGTGACTACTTCGTTGCGGTCGATGTAGCCGCCCAGCCAGTGGCGCATTCGCTCATGCACCAGCGGCAGCAAGCGCTTTTGACTCATGACGCCGCCGCCCGCGACGATGCGCTGCGGCGAGACGGTCACCACCAACAGTGCACATAACTGACCCAGGTAATCCGCCTCGATCTGCCACTGAGAGTGCGCGAGGTCGAGGTCCTGCAGCGCCGCGCCGCTGCGCGCCACGATCGCCGGGCCCGAGGCCAAGCCCTCCATGCAATCGCCATGAAAAGGGCAGACGCCGGGGAAGTGTGAGTCAAGCGGATGGCGCCGCGGATACACATGACCAATCTCCGGATGCATGAGTCCGTGAACAGGCACGCCATCAATCAATATCCCGCCGCCGATGCCGGTGCCGATGGTCAGGTACACCAGGTTGTTCACGCCGCGCGCCGCGCCCCAGCGATGCTCGGCCAACGCAGCCGCGTTGGTGTCGGTGTCGAATCCGATCGGACAGGAGAATTCTCGAGCGAGAACGCCGGCTATATCGGTGCCGCTCCAGCCGGCCTTGGGCGTGCTGCCGATGAAGCCATAGCGGGCGGACGACCTGTCCAATTCGATCGGACCGAAGCACGCGACTCCGATGGCGGCGAACGCCCCCTGAGTCCCAGCCCGTTTGCGTAGAAAGGCCATCATGGCCGCGAGCGTCGCGCTCGGGTCGGTCGTTGGGAAGCGCTCTCGAGCGAGAATCTCGCCGCGGCCATCGGCGATGGCAACGACGAACTTGGTGCCGCCGGCCTCTACGGCGCCGAAAAGGGCTGGCGAGGTCATCATGGGGGGAAGTTCGCCGTTCGACGGGCGGTGCCATATTGCGCCGCTCGCGGTTGCGTTCTTATTATACAATTCATAACTAATATAATATGTTACACGTATAATCTAGAATTCACAGCGTAAGAGAAGAGGGCGATGGCAGCGCCATGGCCGCTTTCGCCCCATGTCACGCCTGATCCTCATGTCCTGTCTCATGTACAGTAGCACTGCCGTGAACACAGCCGCCGAGACCGCGCAGCCACCCCACCAACCGTCCGCCGCCTCGCGGGCAATGATCGAGCGGCTGATCGCGTTCCAGACCGTGTCGCGGGATTCGAACTTGGGACTGATCGAATGGACTCGCGATTATTTGCAAGGCTTTGGCGCCACCACCCGGCTGACCCATGATGCCACCGGCAAGAAGGCCAACCTGTTTGCCACTCTGGGCGACTCGAATAAACCGGGATTGATTCTCTCCGGGCACACCGACGTGGTGCCCGTGGATGGTCAGAAATGGGATACCGATCCATTTGTCGCCATCGAGCGCGACGGCAAGCTGTATGCGCGCGGATCGGCGGATATGAAGGGCTTCATCGGCATCATTCTCGCGCAGGCACCGAAGTTTGTGGCGGCGCTCAATGACAACCGCCTGGATGCACCGCTTCACTACTCCTTGAGTTACGACGAGGAAGTGGGCTGCCTCGGTGTGCGTGGCCTGATTCGCGATTTGGAGCAGCACAATATTAGGCCGGCCGGTTGTGTGGTGGGCGAGCCCACATCCATGCAGCCCATCATCGCGCACAAGGGCACGAATCGATTCCGCTGCGCCGTGCATGGCCGCGAAGCCCATTCAAGCTACGTCACCCATGGGGTGAATGCCATCGAGTACGCGGCACGGCTGGTGGTATTCATCCGGCAGATCGCCGACCGCCTGGCGCAAAGCGAGACGCGCGACTATGGATTCACCGTGCCGTATACGACCCTTTCCACCGGCCTGATCCACGGCGGAATCGCCGCCAATGTCATTCCCAAGGACTGCGTATTTCAATTCGATATGCGCACCTTGCCGAATACCACGGCAGATGCCCTGTATCAGGAAATCCGCGCGCACGCGCAGGTGCTCGCGCGCGAGATGCAAGCGGTGGATGCCAATTCCGGCATTGATCTTGAGTGGGTGAGCCAGACCGCGGGCCTTGCCGCGGCGCAGAGCGACGCCATCGTGCAATGGGCCATGCAGCTGTCGCGAAACACCCAGGTCGGCAAAGTGTCGTACGGCACTGAAGCCGGCTTATTTCAGAAGATGGGCGTGCCCTCGGTGATTTGCGGGCCCGGCGATATTGCACAGGCGCATGGACCGAATGAATTCGTCGCGCTCGACCAGCTGGCGCAGTGCGAGCGCTTCATGGACCGTATTCTCGACACGGGATACGCATCGTGATGCAACGGCGCGCTGCGGCCGCCGGTGATGCCGCCGCATCCTCCGTCACCCATGTGAAAGGCGCCTGCCCGCACGATTGTCCCGACACCTGTGCACTCGACGTGCACGTCCGGGATGGAATCGCCATCAAGGTCATGGGATCTGCCGCGCATGCGCCCACCGCGGGGGTGCTCTGTACCAAGGTCGCGCGCTACACCGAGCGCACCTACCATCCCGATCGGCTGCTGTATCCGATGCGACGCATCGGCAAAAAAGGGGAGGGACGATTCGAGCGCATCAGTTGGGATGAAGCGATAGCCGTCATCGCGCGACGTCTCCAGCCGATGGCCGCGCAGAACCCCGAGCAAATACTCCCCTACAGCTATGCGGGAACCATGGGGCTGGTGCAGGGCGAATCGATGTCGATGCGGTTCTTCCATCGATTGGGCGCGAGTTTCCTGGATCGCACGATCTGCTCCTCGGCAGGCACCGTAGGGCATGAGGTCACGCTCGGCAGCCGCCTTGGTATGGACATGGAGTTAGCCCAAGAGGCCAAGCTAATTATTTTCTGGGGCTCGAACGCGATTACCTCAAGCGTACATTTTTGGGCTCGGGCACAGGAAGCCAAGCGCCGTGGCGCGACCTTGATCGCCATTGATCCATACCGATCCCTCACGGCGGAAAAATGCCACAGCCACATAGCCCTGCTGCCGGGTACGGATTCGGCGCTGGCGCTCGGGCTCATGCATGTACTGATTCGCGATGGACTGATTGACCGCGACTACGTGGCAGACCATACGTTGGGGTTTGCGCCCTTGAGCGAACGGGCGGGTGCCTACTCGCCACAACGCGTGGCCTCGATTTGCGGGATCACTGCCGCAGAAATCGAATCTCTCGCGCGAGTTTACGGGACTACGCGGCCCGCGTTGATACGTGCGAATTACGGTATGCAGCGCGCGCGAGGCGGCGGCATGGCGACTCGCAACATTGCCTGCCTGCCGGCGCTGGTCGGCGCGTTTCGCGACGCTGCAGGCGGCCTGCTGCTATCCACCGGCGGCAACTTCGACACCGATGCGCAGGCGCTGCAACGTCCCGATCTTCTGGCCGGGCGCACGCCCCGCACCATCAATATGTCCACCATCGGCCATGCGCTGTTGGATGAAGCCGCACCCGTCAACGCGCTCATCGTCTACAACTCGAACCCGGTCGCCGTGGCGCCCGATTCCACCCGTGTCGTGCGCGGCTTTTCGCGCGAGGACCTGTTCACCGTGGTTCTGGAACATTTCCAAACCGACACCGCGGATTACGCGGATATCCTGCTGCCGGCCACCACTCAGCTCGAACATCTGGATGTGGTCAAGCCATACGGGCACTACTACCTAATGGCCAACAATCCAGCGATTGCGCCGCTGGGCGAATCCAAACCCAATACCGAGGTATTCCGTTTACTGGCGCGCGCCATGGGCATGACAGATCCCTGTTTCGCCGATTCAGACGAAACCATAGCGCAAGCGGCGGTCGCCAAGGACTGGGATTTCAATGCCGTGCGTGCGGCCGGTTGGATAAGGGTGGGATTGCCCAAGGATGTGGCCCGCTTCGCTAACGGCGGCTTCGACACCCCGTCAGGGAAGGTGGAGTTTTTCTCCGCCCGGGCGCAAGCATTGGGCGTCGATCCCTTGCCCGATTACATCGCACCCCAGGAAGATACACGCAGCGAGGCGGCGAGCCGCTATCCGCTGGCGATGATTTCGCCGCCGGCGCGAAACTTCCTGAATAGCAGTTTCGTCAATGTGCAAAGCCTGCGCGCCGCCGAAGGCGAACCATGGCTCGACATCCACCCAGACGATGCCGCGCAGCGCGCCATCGTCGCCGGCAATTATGTACGGGTATTCAATGACCGGGGCAGCGTCGAATTGCGCGCCCGTGTTACCGATCGCGCCCGGCGCGGCGTGGTCGTCGGCTTGTCGGTGTGGTGGAAAAAGCTGGCCCGCGACGGCAAGAACGCCAATGAACTCACCAGTAGCGACACGCTGACTGATTTAGGCAGGGCGCCGATTTTCTACGACTGTTTGGTGCAGGTAGCCGCGCTTTGACGTCCCGCTCGTCGTGTTTGGCATAGAGCGCGCAGCGGCTGCTGGCCTATGACTCATGTACGAACCGTAATGGCCAGCCGCTACGTGACACCGCTGCGCGAGGGGGGGTCATTGCCGGCCATCATCGAAGCCAACGATGAGGGCTTGTATGTACTCAAATTTCGCGGCGCCGGACAGGGTTCCAAGGCGCTGATCGCAGAGCTTCTTGCCGGAGAAATTGCCCGCATTGCGGGTCTGCCGGTGCCGGAAATCGTGTTCGTGGATCTGCCCGCGGACTTGGCGCGCACCGAGCCGGATCAGGAGATTTCCGATCTCATCGGCAAGAGCGTCGGCCTCAATATCGCTCTGGACTACTTGCCCGGCTCAGTCACCTTCGATCCCTTGGTGTATTCGCCCGACCCGTCGCTGGCATCCGCCATTGTCTGGTTCGACGCCTTCGTCTGCAATGTCGACCGGACGGCGCGCAACGTGAATATGCTGATCTGGCATCGCAAGCTCTGGCTCATCGATCACGGTGCGGCGCTCTATTTTCAACATGCGTGGAAAGAGGGAGAGGATTTTGCGCACCAACCCTTCGGCCTGATCAAGGATCATGTGCTGCTCAAATATGCGAGCGCACTGGAACAGGTCAACGAGGAGATGAAGACTGTGCTTACCGCGGACAAATTGGCCGCCATCGTTGAGTGGTTACCTGAGTCGTGGCTGCCGGAGGATTCGGGATTTTCCGGCAAGCCGGCGCAGCGGTCCGCCTATCTACATTTCTTCAAAGCCCGCATGCGCTCCTGCGACATTTTCGTACAGGAGGCCCTCCGTGCACGCACTGCGCACTTATGACTACGCCGTGGTACGGGTCGTGCCGCGGGTGGAGCGCGGTGAATTCCTCAATGCCGGAATCATTCTCTCCTGCGACATCGAACGAATATTGAAGGCGGCCATCGAACTCGATGAGTCCGCTTTATTGGCGCTCGACTCCAGTGTGGACTTGGAACTCGTGCGCGGCAGCTTGGCCACCATTCCCGCCATCTGCGTCGGCGGCGCCGAGGCCGGCGCAATCGGCAGGCTGTCGCCGCGCGAGCGATTTCATTGGCTGGTCGC
>JAYTXS010000067.1:0-3674 GCA_043742845.1 Gammaproteobacteria bacterium | reverse complement strand
GCGATCACCTCTTTGTACTCCGCAGTGCGGTCGAACAGTGTAATCAGCGCCGTGGTCTGTTCCGGCGAATCTCCTTCGAATGCCAAGATGTGGGCGAGGCCTTTGCCGGCTCGGATCTCGGCTGACTGCTCATCAAAGGTTTTGCGGGCAATATCCGAGCGGGGCAGCACGTACACGCCGTCCCGCAGCAATCCGGCCCCTGAGGATTTCAGCGCCCGCCACACCCGCATTCGCAACGTCGCATTGCGGCCGGGCAGATTGGTCACTAGGAGCAGCCAGCGGGCGTTCTTCGTTGTCATGTAGCGTATGCTACCACTAAGTTATAATCTCTACAGTGGCGTCATCAGGTTAGCCGCGATGCGAGGATCACCATGCATTGGTTACATGTGAACGCCCGAAGATCGATCGGATCTTAATTTGAGGTGCAACCATGATGCGATTGATGACAGTAGTTGCGTGTGGAGCGATGTTGGCGGCGGCGACGATGGCGAGCGGAGCCGAAATCGACTGGACGCGCGTTGACCAGGCTATCGGCAAGAAAGGGTCCGAACAGGCGGGGGGTGTCCACAAATTCGGCTTGCCGCGCACGGACCTTAATGTGACCGTGGATGGCGTCCCGATCAAACCCTCTATGGCGTTCGGCTCGTGGCTTGGCTTTCAGCCAAGCGGTGATGGAGTGATGGTCATGGGAGATCTCGTGCTTCTCGATACGGAGATCAGTCCTGTAATGAAGCATCTCATCGACAACGGATTCGACATTACCGCGATCCACAATCATTTGCTACGCACCTCGGTGCCGGTTTTCTATATGCACATTGGCGGCCACGGCGATCCTGTGAAGCTCGCGGGAACCCTGCACGAGGCCCTGTCGTTGAGCAAAACACCGCTCACCCAGTCAGCCGCCGCCCCGCCAGTACCGCTGGATTTCGATACCACGGCACTCGAGAAGATTCTAGGCTTCAAAGGCACCGCCAATGGCGGTGTGTACCAATTCAGTGTGCCGCGACCGGAAACCATCACCGAAGGTGGCATGACGATTCCGCCCTCGATGGGCACGGCGATTGCCATCAACTTTCAGCCCACGAGCGGGGGCAAAGCGGCGATCACCGGTGACTTTGTACTGCTGGGCGCTGAAGTCAATTCGGTCTTGAGGGTCCTGCGCCAACGCGGCATCGAAGTCACCGCCCTTCATAGTCATATGATCGATGAGTCGCCCCACCTCTTCTTCATGCACTTCTGGGCGAACGATGACGCGATCAAGCTCGCACAGGGCCTCAAAGCCGCGCTCGATCTGACCAACGTAAAACGGGGCCCTTGAGTATGCGCAGCGCCAACAATATCCCCATCGAGCCCAGACGAATCCGCGAGATCGTGCGCTATTTCCTGCGGTTGGGATTTTTGGGATTCGGGGGTCCCGTCGCGCTGGTGGGTCAAATGGAGCGCGAACTCGTCACCGAGCGTGCTTGGCTTACCAAGGAGCAGATGCGCGAAGTGATCGCCGTATGTCAGTCGCTCCCCGGGCCGCTGGCGATCCAGGTTGGAATATTCATCGCCTACCTGCGGGGCGGCCAACGTGGCGCTTGGGCCGGGGGCTGGGCTTTCATCCTGCCGAACTTTGCGATCGTCGCCTCGTTGGCCGCGCTCTATGTGCACTTTGGCGCCCTTAGTCTGATCACGGCCATCTTTTACGGGGTCAGCCCCGCGGTCATCGCGTTGATCCTGCACTCCTGCTTCAGGCTCGCGAAACTCGGCATGGAGGATCGGCTTCAGTGGCTGCTCGCTGCCATCTGCTTTGCAGTCACCATTGTGCTGCAGTCAGAGGTCGCTTTTCTATTTCTCGGCGCTGGCATCATCGGGGTCTTGTACTACGGCACAGTGCTGCGCCGCCCTCCGCCCGGGACAGCGTTATCTGCGGTCATTCCCGTTATCACCGCGGCGCCGCTTGCCCCGGTGGCCGCCACCTCAACCATTGGCAAACTCTTGTTGTTTTTCCTGAAAGCGGGTGCGCTCACCTTCGGCAGTGGCCTGGTCATCGTTCCGTTTCTGCAACAAGGTGTGGTGCGCGAATATGGTTGGCTTAGTGAACATGATTTTCTCGTGGCGGTCGCCGTAGGCATGGTGAGTCCGGGGCCCGTAGTTATCACCGCAACGTTTGTCGGCTACCTAGTCGCCGGATTTGAGGGGGCGCTTGCCGCGACCGTAGGCATCTTTGTCCCGTCTTTTGTCTTGGTGTTAGTGGTTGCACCCATCCTTGCCCGTTATCGCGCCAGTCGCAACTTGCAAGGCTTTATCAAAGGCGCGTATGGCGCAGCGATCGGAACGATTCTTGGTTCTTGCGTTCTCTTAGGAAAAATCGCAATTGGTGATTGGTTCACTGCGCTTGTCGCGCTTGTCGCGCTCGCCGTGCTTTTTCGCTGGAAAGTCAGCAACCCCCTGTTGATGGCGGCAACCGCCTTGGCGGGTGTGGCCGCGTTCCAGTTGTTGCACCCGACTTGGGTGATGCTGCAGTGATCACGCGCTGCATTTTACTTGTAGTCGATATTGACAACTACGACCGACACCGGAGGATCCAGGTTGCAGTTTGCTAGTAGTCAAGCGTCGGGCGCATTGACAGGCGGTTGTGGCTGCGCGTGACGCCTAGCTGCCAAACCGTCACCGCAAGTGACACCACTGCGACCACCATCGCGCAAACCGCGATCACGTCGGTCGCGCTCAACTCCACTGAGTAAAGCAACAGGCGGCTACCGGATTCCAAGCCGGCGAGCGGCCTTAAGCAGTGAGGCAGCATGCCAGCGACCGCCTCCTGGCGATGCGATACCGCGCTCATTGAGCAAATCGGTGGCCTTGCGAAGCGATACGCCGCCGCGCAGTGCCGAGTCGATGGCCCATCGGATCGATTCGTTACGCTCGAGCGCTGCAGCTTTGTTCGCCGCGGCGCCCTTGGCGGCAATCTCGCGAACGTCACCCTTCTTGCGGGCCGACATGCCGAGCTTCGTACCCCTCGCTTTAGCGGCGGCCAAGCCGGCCTTCGTCCGTGAGCTGATCATGCTGCGTTCTTTCTCAGCGAGCGCTGCGTAGAGGTGCAAAACAAAAGGGTCTGATTGCCGACCGAGCTCGCAGACGATGAATTCGACCCGATGCGACATCAGGCCGGAAACGAAGTGCACATCCCGGCTGAGGCGATCGAGCTTGGTTACCAACACCAGTGCTTTCGCCTTGCGGGCAACTTTTAACGCGGCGGCGAGTTTCGGGCGCCGTTCCAACGCATCCGACCAGCCCCCGTCTCAACCTCCTCGAATACCTGGGCGACGGTAAGATTCACGGCCTTTCTAGCACGCGCTACGAGAGTCGAGTCTCCCGCCGCTTGATGAATTTCTCGCCAAGCGCTCACGAGCGCTGTGACCCAATGATGTCGTTCAGACTCGCCTAGCGCAGGATTCGAAACGCGTCAGAGGCGACCACTCACCACCATATAGCGGCCGTCTGGAGTCCTCGGATGAGAAGTGTCCGCCGACCCGATTTTGTCTGTATCGCGCACTGCCTTCTTACCGTGAGGAGGCTACTTACGGCTTGTCTTTAACAGGCTGTTGAAAAAGCAGGTTTTCGAGGCATGACCGCACCTGCAACAGATTTCGCATCGATCCCGATGATGGTTGGAGGTCGATGGGCTTTCG
>JAYTXS010000066.1:0-4282 GCA_043742845.1 Gammaproteobacteria bacterium | reverse complement strand
GGTGCACCGTAGCCACCCGCCCCCACCAAAGCAGCCAGAGTCGCAGTGCCGATGCTGACGATGGTCGCGGTCTTTATTCCGGCGAGCAGCGTCGGACTCGCCAGCGGCAGTACCACGCGCAACAGCACCTGGCGCCGGTTCAGTCCGAACGCCCGCGCATTCTCCAAATGAATTGGGTTCACAGCGCGAATGCCGGTGAAGGTATTGAGCACCACCGGCAGCAAGCTGTACAAACACAGCGCCGCCAGAGCAGGCTTCGTGCCCACCCCGAACACCGGAATGAGGAAACACAGGAGCGCCAGCGACGGCACCGTTTGGATCACCGCGCTCAACAACAGGATGGCCTGACCTGTGGTGTGGAAACGTACGGCGGCAATGCCGAGTGGAATACCGACCAGCAACGAAAACAGCAGCGACACACCGACCAGCCATAAGTGTTCCCGAGTACGGTGCCCTATCTCTTGCCACCAGCCCACCGAATTGCGAGCCTCCGACCCGAGAAACTGCGCGGCGATCTTGTCGAAGGAAACCTTCTGGATATCAGCCTGCGCATTCATATCGATCATGGCCGTTTCGCTGATCCGGCCCTGCAATCCCAGCAATGCCTGCCACTCGCGCGGGTGCTCTGCGACGAAGGATTTCCTGGCCACCCACACCGCCTGATACACGGGAAAGTAGTTGTGATCGTCCTTGAGCACCCGTAACTGCAATTTCTTGATTTTCGCATCCGTCGAATACACGTCTATCAAATCGACGGCGTTCTGATCAATGGCCTGGAAACTCAAGGAGTGTTCCATGCGGCTGACTTTTTGCGGATCCAGCCCCAGGTGATAGTTATCGACCAGTCCCGGATAGCCATCCCTGCGATCCATGAACTCGTAGCTGAAGGCCGCGCGCACCCCCGATTGAATGGGAATCAAGTCCCCGATGGTGCGCAGTTGATGCTGGTCCGCGAACGACTCTTTCACGGCCAGAGCGTAGGTATCGTTGAATCCCAGCGAGCCGGAGATCGTCAGATCCAGCGCTCCCAAGGCCGCGCGAATCTCGTCCAGCGATTTCAAACCCGGGCGCTTGAGAATGGCCTCCGCCAACGTGCCGGTGTAATCCGAGTACACATCGATGGCGCCGCTCTTCAGCGCCTCGAACAAAATGCCCGTACTGCCCATCCCCAGTTTGCGGGTAACCGGCACCTTCGATGATGACTCAACGGTTTGCGCCGCGATCTCTCCCAGCACATAGCCTTCGGTAAAGATCTTGCCGCCGACCACGATGTTGTCCCTAGCAAGCGCCGCGCCGGGCAGTAGCGATCCGAGCAGCATCGCCAAGATCGCCGCCACTGCTCGCGCTGCCGCCACCGGCCGCGCCGCCCCCCGCGACCCCCACACTGCTACGCGCGCGCCCATCGCCTCAGCGACCGACTGCGGGTGGCGCCTCATCGCACATCACCCGCATCGGGCAGGGTGCGTTGCGCATTGATGAACTGGGTGACGAAGGGACTCGCCGGCCGCAGCAGCAGATCCCCGTAAGTGCCGGTCTGCACCATTCTGCCCTCATGCAGCATGGTGATTTGTTCCGCCAGAAATACCGCCTCACCCAGATCGTGCGTAACCAACAGCACGGTCTTGTTCAAACGTTGAAAAATGGATTTCAATTCCTGTTGCAGGCTGCTGCGAATCAGCGGATCCAACGCGGCCATCGGCTCATCCAGCAACATCACCGCAGGGTCCATCATCGCGGCACGCATGATAGCCACGCGCTGCTTCTGACCGCCGCTCATTTCTCTCGGAAATCGCGCGAGGATCTGGGCGTCTAGGTCCACTACCCTGCGCAATTCCTCGACGCGCCCATCGATTCTCGACTTGCCCCATCCTCGCAGCTTCGCGATCAAGGCCACGTTGTTCCTTGCCGAGATGTGCGGGAACAGCCCCCCGTCCTGCGGTACATAGCCGATGCGATCGGCCCATTCCACCTGTGTGAACGACAGCAGCGCCTGTCCATTGATCTTGACGTAGCCTTTGTCGAAGGGAATGAGCCCGAGTGTGATGCGCAGCAGTGTGGTCTTTCCCGAACCACTCGAACCGATCAACGCATGCGTTGCGCCCTTGGGAACCATCAGATTCACATCCGCGAGGACAGTTCTGTCCTCGAAAGTCTTGTAGATGTTCTGCAGTTCCAGCATGGCGATTCCCGGTCCGGCATCGAACCTTAGGGCAGAGCGGCCACCACGGCGATCTCTATGCGGTATTCGCCGGACGCTAATTGCGGGCTCACTACCGTCGCTCGCGCGGGAGTTTCTCCCGCAACCACCCAGGCCTCCCAGACACCGTTCATTTCCGCGAAAGCCGCCATGTTCGTAAGCCAGATGGTCGCCGACAGCAGCCGGCTCTTATCAGTGCCTGCCTGCGCCAGCAAGGCATCGATCGCGGCAAGGGTGTTTCGCGTCTGGATGGCGACCGTCACGCCAGGCGCCACCTGCCCGGCCAAGTACACAGTTTTATCGTGAATCACCACCTGCGACATCCGCGGGCCCATTTGAATTCTTTTGATCGCCATAATCCCACTCCGGAGTTTCTTGTGCTGGTAGCCTATACCGGCTATGGGATCGAGTTGCGCTCATTGCAAGCGCGCGATAAGTGTTGTAAATCTGACAAATTGCGCGCCAGGGGAAGAGTATGGATTTGGGAATTCGCGGTCGGACGGCTATCGTCTGCGCATCGAGCCAGGGATTGGGAAAGGCCTGCGCCCGTGCACTCGCCGAGGCGGGCGTTTCGGTGATCATCAACGGACGCAACCGTGCACTGCTCGATCAGACGGCCGAGGAAATTCGTCAAGCTACCGGCGCCGAGGTGTGGCCGGTGCTCGCCGACGTCTCGACGCTCGAGGGTCAACAGGCGCTGCTGGCCGCCTGCCCTGCGCCCGATATCTTGATCAATAATAATGGCGGCCCGCCGTATCGCGATTTTCGCGAGCTCGATCGCCAAGCCATGCTCACCGGCGTCACCATGAACATGATCACGCCCATCGAGCTCATTCAAAAAGTCATCGAGCCCATGGCGGCGCGCGGCTTCGGTCGAATCGTCAACATCACGTCCATCAGCGTGAAAATGCCCGTCTCCGGGCTGGATCTATCGAGCGCAGCGCGAGCCGGTCTCACCGCTTTCCTGTCCGGCGTCGCCCGCAAGATTGCCGACAAGAACATCACCATCAACAATATCCTGCCGGGAAGCTTCGACACCCAACGTCTGCGCAGCGGGCTTGCGGTCGCCGCGAAGCGCAGCGGGCAATCGGAATCCATCGAAGCCGCCCACGCTATGGAGGAAATTCCCGCCAAGCGATTCGGCACGCCCGCAGAGTTCGGTCAAACCTGCGCTTTTCTTTGCAGCGTCCATGCGGCCTACATCACCGGTCAAAATATTCTATTGGACGGCGGAGCCTATCCCGCCGCTTTTTGAGGTGCATCCATGCTAAGTGAAAGGATTTGCAGGACGTTTGCCGCCGGGATCGGCGCAGCACTTGCCGGCATCACCGCAACAGCACTTGCCGCTGCAACCGCCGCCGCACCGGGCGCGGGCGCCACGCAGGCCGCCGACGCGGGCGCTCCGGCAACAGCTCAACGACCCGTCACCGACACCTACCACGGCGTGCGCGTTTCCGATCCCTACCGCTGGCTGGAAGATTCGTCCAGTCAAGAAGTCCGTGACTGGAGTGCCGCGCAGGACAAGCGCGCACGCGGCTATCTCGACGCTCTACCGCAGCGCCGTCCGATCTACGCCCAATTGCTGCGTCAGATTTCCGCCACTTCAAGTTCCTACTACGGCCTGCATGCCGTCGGCGGGCAGCTCTTCGCTTTCTATAATGAACCCCCCAAGCAGCAGCCCATGATCGGCCTGCTCACCAATGCCGCGGATCCCGCTCTGGCTCGCGTCATCGTCGATCCCAATAGTCTCAATCCCAAGGGGACCACCGCCATCGATTGGTTCGTGCCCTCTCCCGACGGCAAGCTTCTCGCGGTGTCGCTGTCGGAGAACGGCAGCGAAGACGGCGCCTTGCATTTGTTCGACGTGGCGGCCGGGAAGGAGATCGCGCCGCCTATTTTGCGGGTGCAGTATCCGACCGGCGGAGGCAGCCTCGCCTGGCGTGCCGACAGCAAGGGCTTCTGGTACACGCGCTATCCGGGGCCCGAGCGGCCGGTCGAGGAGCAGCATTTTTTCCAACAGGTGTATTTCCACCTCTTGGGCGACGCTGTTGCCAAGGATGTCTACGTGCTCGGCAAAGGCATGCC
>JAYTXS010000065.1:0-20937 GCA_043742845.1 Gammaproteobacteria bacterium | reverse complement strand
TCGATGGTTCTCACGAGCTTCGGGTGAGAGGGGCTGGTGCCCACATCGAATACATAGATCTTGCTGTCGTCGAGGCCGCCTGCCCATAAATATTTGCGGTCATCCGTGAAACCCATGTGATGCGCCTCGCCGCGGCCGCCGACCGATATTTTGTCGATGACCTTGCCGTAGGATTTCGACGTGGGATTCACATCGACGGTGACCAGCTTGTCCGAGCCGTCGCCCATACCGAGCTCGCCGAGAGTCCAGACGTGCACGAAATCTTCCTGGCCTTTTATCAGGCCCGTCATGTAGGGTGAATTGCAGGTTTCGTCCGCGGACGCGACAAGCGCTGCGAAACCTATGAAGGCCGCCGCTCCAAAGGTCAGGACCGAGCGTCGATTGATGCGCATACTTGCTCTCCCAGGGATTGCTGAACTACCGGCGCACAAGTTGCGGCTGTTCGATCCGAAAAGCAAGTCAGCGGTCTAAACGCACCTTAGACAGGCGCGTTCTATGCTTAGATTTTATCGAGCGGAGTATTTCCGCCTGTGAACTGCGCGCGCGCCTGGGCCAGCCGGTAGCGATGCTCGGCACGCCAGCGGCGCCACTCGCGCAAGCCGCACAGCGCATAGAGGACTTTAAACAGCCGCAGGCGCAACAGCACATTGCGCGCATCGAACAGATCGCCCGCGAGCATGGAGATGACGCCTTGTTCCAGCTGCCAGGTGTTGCGCGGCGCGCGGAACATCTGCTGCATCACGGGACCGTTAAAGCGGTAAATAAAAAATGAGAATCGCGCCATGCCGGCGCGCTGGCGCCTCTCCAGCTTGCGCAGCAGCGCCATTTCCCCGTGCGGCTCGCGCAGGGCGCAATCCACCACATGCGCTGCCTGCTCGGCGCCGCTCATTGCCAAGTACACTCCGGAGGAGAACACTGGATCGAGAAATGCAAAGGCATCGCCGACGAGCACCCAACCGGGGCCGCCCATCTGCGTCTAGTCGTAGGAATAGTTGCCCGTGACCCGCACCTCGTTGCCGATCAGTTGCGCGTTTCTCATGCGCTGCCATAGGGCCGCATTCAGCTTCAGGGTGTCGAGCAGGAACTCGACCGTGCGGCCCTTACGTTCCTTGAGGTAGTCCGGCCAGCACACCGCCCCCACACTCATGACGCCGCCGGGCAGCGGAATCATCCACATCCAGCCGTGATCGAAGCGGTAGATGCTGATGTTGCCCGCGTCCTCTGTCGCGCGGGGTTCGGCGCCGCGGAAGTGGCCGAATATCGCCGCGCTCTGATGTTCGACATTCTTGCGGCGCAGTTTCTTTTTAGTCGAGAGCAGAGCATCGCGGCCGCTGGCATCGACCACGTAACGTGTTTGAATGGAGTAGCGACGGCCGTCATCGGCATCCACGTCGAGGCGCGTCTCACGCGAGCCCTGCTGTTCGACCCGG
Source organism: Gammaproteobacteria bacterium (assembly GCA_043742845.1). Taxonomy (GTDB): domain Bacteria; phylum Pseudomonadota; class Gammaproteobacteria; order Steroidobacterales; family Steroidobacteraceae; genus Bog-1198. The sequence goes on along the minus strand of JAYTXS010000065.1, from coordinate 19,507 downwards.
ACCACCTCATGACCCTCGTGCGCGTCCGCTCCGCATTCGCGCGCATAAGCATAGGTGTTGTAGCCGCGCGCATTGTCCGCCTCGAAATCCGCGCCGGGCTTGAACACTCCCATCGCGCGCACCTTGTTCAATACTCCGAGGCGCTCGAATATGGGCAGATTCATCGGCAGCAGCGACTCGCCGATATGGAAACGCGGGTGATGCGCCTTCTCCAGCGCTATCACCCTGTAACCGCAGCGAGCCAATAATGCCGCGGCGGTGCTTCCGCCGGGTCCACCGCCGATGACCAGCACGTCGCACTGCTCAACGGATCGGTCCTGCACTAGTTGAGGTGCCACGCCTTGTGCGTCACTGGTGCGTTGCCGGGGACCGCCGCTTATTTCTGATCCGAGTAAATCTTGATCAGGCGATAAAGGAAGTCACGGCAGTCCATCAACGACTTCACACTGACGTACTCATTGAGACCATGCACGTGGCCCAGATCGGGGCCCGCGAACAGTGGCTCGATGCCGTAGGTGGGGATGCCGCCCGCGTTTAAAAACTCACCGTCGGTCGCGCCGGGCTGCAAGATGGGCAACACCGGCACGCCGGGAAAGAACTCCGCGGTGAGTTTTTCGACCGGTGCCAGAATTTGCGCAGTCAACGGCGGCGGGGGCGAACTCGGCCCGCGGGTCTCCAGGGTTGACACAACCACCTTCGGGTCGGCGACCAGTTCCTCGAGTTTGCTGCGTACTGTCTCTTGGGTGACGCCGGGGAAGATCCGGCAGTTGATATTGGCACGGGCACGCTGCGGCAGTGCGTTGGTCGCATGCCCGGCATCCAGCATGGTGGCGACGCAGGTGGTGCGCAGCGTGGCATTCCAACTCGGATCTTTGGAAGAAACGAGCGCGATGGCGTTGGCATTGTTCGGATCCTTGACCAGCGCGCGCATCGCTTCGGCTACGTCGGCATTGCCCTTGGCCGCCTGGATCTTTGCCATCCCGGTGAAGTACGCGCGGCTGCCGTCAGTGAACTGAGCCGGGAATTCATAGGCTTCGATACGCTGCAGCGCTGCGGCCAGCCGGTAGATCGCATTGTCTTTGAGCGGCCGCGAGCTGTGTCCACCAGGGTTGGTCACCTCCAGGCGATAATTCTGTGCGGTCTTCTCGCCCGCCTGGATTTCCATCACTACCTTGTGGCCTTCGGCATCCAACTCGCCCCACGCGCCCTCGTTGACCGCGAAAGCTGCGTCAATCAGATCGCGCTCATGCTCTACCAGCCATTGGGCGCCGTTAAATGCACCGGCGGATTCTTCACCGCAGGTGAGCGCGAGCTTGATCGTGCGCCGGGGGCGATAATTTTCTTGCTTGTAGCGAATCAGGGTATCGACCCAAATTGCAGCCTCAGCCTTGTCGTCGATGACGCCGCGCGCATAGAAATTGCCATTCTCTTCGATCAGCTTGAAGGGGTCCCGGGACCAGTCCTCGCGCTTCGCCTCGACCACGTCGATGTGCGCGAGCAGCAGCAGCGCCTTGAGCTTCGGGTCCCGGCCGGGATAGACGGCGACGAGCCCGCCTTCGTTGGGATGACCGGGCCCGGCAAAGGGATGCAGGTCCGAATCGGCGAAACCGGCCGCTTTCAGGCGTGCCGCCATGCGTTGCGCGGCCACCGTGCAGCTGCCATTGGACAGCGCCGTATTGGTTTCGATGAGCTCCTTGTAGAGCTCGCGAAAATTCGCCTCGCCGGAAGCGCTCTGCGCTCCTGCGTGCAGACTGGTGCAGAGCAGGGCTATGGCGCAAACGGCCTTCAGAACCTTCGGCATGGGGGGATCCTTGAGTTAATCGAGAAGCGATGTTCAGTGCTTTGTAACGCTATGGTAGTTGAATAACGTCCACCAGGCGATCGGGAAGACTTTGCTTGCGGCGCAAATTTGTTCCACCCGAGTTAAATCTATGTTAAATGAATCGTCGGGATGTTTGTTGTCACGGATTCGGCTACCGGTGCTGCGGTCAAAAAAATGCCGCGACGGCGCTCAGGGGGAGTGTGTCTTATGGTCATAAAGTCATATAGGGATAGATCATGCACTCGCGCTCCAAACTTTCTTGTGCCATCGCCGCCGTTCTCGGCAGCGGTGGTTTAGGTCATGTAGCTGCAGCCAACGCGGCGGATGAGAATTCGTCCGCTGATCAAATTCAAGAAATTACGGTGACTGCCCAGCGTCGCTCGGAGAACGTGCAAAACGTACCGATCGCGATCCAGGCATTTACCGGCGAGACGCTCGCGCAGCTGAATGTCACTACTTTCGATAATCTCATCAAATATCTGCCCAATGTAACCGCGGCGTCCTCGGGGCCTGGCTTATCCCAGATCTTCATGAGGGGCTTGAGCGTCGGCAGCGACGGCACCCAGTCCGGCGGGTCAATTAGCGGTTTTCCCAATGTTGCCGTGTATCTCGACGACCAATCGGGTCAACTGCCAGGCCGAAACCTCGATATTTATGCGGCGGATTTGGAGCGAGTTGAAGTCCTCGAAGGGCCTCAAGGGACGTTGTTCGGAGCGGGAGCCCAGGCCGGCGTCATTCGCTACATCACCAACAAGCCGAAGATCAACGTGACGGAGGGCAGTGTTTCCGCAGGTTACGGCGTTACCGCAGGCGGTGACCCGAACAGCGACTTGACCGCTGTCCTGAATTTACCCCTGATCGCGGACAGCTTGGCGATTCGCGGCGTCATTTATAATGATCGCCACGGCGGCTATATCAACAACGTGCCGGCGACTTTCACCCGCAAATCGACGGATCTTGGCATCGGCAATGCTCATTATCCGACCGGCTGCGGCGGTAGCGGGCCCGCCTGTCAGGTGCCGCCGAGCGCTGCCGCCATCAACAACTACAGCATTGCGGGACGGGCGATCAACCCGGTCACCTATCAGGGCATCCGCGTTTCCGCTTTGTGGGACATCAATGCGGACTGGAATGCTCTACTGACCCAGAGCTATCAGAGCCTGGACGCGGAAGGGGTGTTCTACCAGATGCCGAACGGATCGGATGGCGAACTGCTGCCGAAACAGTCGGTCACACTGTTCAACGATTCCTACAATAAAGATAAATTCGAAAATACGGCCTTCACCCTCAACGGGCGAGTAGGTCCCATCAAGGCGGTGTATACCGGCTCGTATCTGGTACGCAACATCAGTTCGGTACAGGACTACACGAATTATGCGCGCGGTGTCTATGCCGATTACTACCAGTGTCATGGCGCCGAGCCGGCAAACGGCCTGGCCTCCACCTGCTTCTCACCGAGCAGCACGTGGAACGAAACTGAACGCAACACGCATCAGAGTCATGAGCTTCGATTCAGCACCCCTGATGACTGGCGGGTACGCGGCATTGTCGGTGCGTTCTGGGAGCAATTGCAGATTCAGGATCAGTTGAACTGGCTGTACAAGACCCTGCCGGCGTGCACCGACAGCGTCACCGTGGGATGTTTGACGGATCCAGGTCTCGCGCCGGGCGCCACCGTCGTCAACCCGGCGACGCGCAATGACAATATTGCGTTTTTCAACGACGTCACGCGCGGTTACCGGCAGACGGCATTTTTCACATCGCTGGATTTTGATCTCATTCCCAAAGTACTGACCGTAACCGGGGGAACCCGCTACTACCATTTCGTCAATGACGAAAAGGGCGCGGCCACCGGCAGCTTCGGCTGCTACGAGGCGGGCCTCGCACCTTGCCTGGCATCCGCGACTAGTATCGATGCTGAAAACCTGCACACGGTCTACAAGGGCTTCAAGAGCCGCGCCAATATTACATGGCACTTTTTGCCCGACGCGCTGCTGTACTACACCTGGTCACAGGGTTTCCGTCCGGGCGCTTTCAACCGGCAGTCCGGCTGTTACGTCCCGGGTGTAGCGAATGGCGCGGGCAAGGACATAGCCCAGTACTGCTCACCGCTGGCGTTCACCTCCGACAATCTCACCAACAAGGAAATCGGCTGGAAAACGGAATTCTTCGGCCATCGCCTGCAGTGGAACGGTGCCGTCTATCAGGAAGACTGGAAGGACGTTCAGGTCAACCTGTTCGATCCCGGCGTCCTCGGCAATGTGGGCTTCGGCACGAACGGGCCGGACTACCGCGTCCGCGGCGTGGAGACCTCGTTCGTCGCCGTGCTCGTCCAAGGCCTGACGGCGCAGGGTGCGGCTTCTTGGAACAGCAGCAAGCAGACCAACTCGCCTTACCTGATCGCGAACAATCCGGCCCTGTTAAATGATCCGGCGACCGCGCCCGAGTTCGGGAAACCCATCTTGAGCGTGCAGAATCCGTACGGTCACATCGGCAGTCCGAGCGCGAATTCGCCGCCGCTGCAATTCAATCTGCGCCTGCGGTACCAGTGGACGATGAATGATTACAACGCCTTCGTGCAAGCCGGGGGCACGCATACCGGGCATTCGTACACGCAGTCCGGCAACAACCCGACGCTTTCCGCGGGCTCGAACGTCAGCACCACGCTGATCCGCTTTGAAAACCCCGCGTATTCGCAGTACGACGCATCGTTCGGTGTGGCGAAGGATGCCTGGTCGACGGAGCTCTATGCCCAGAATCTCACCAACGTCAATGCGAGCGTGTTTACGTCGACGACGCAGTTCGTGCCGGCGGAGACCATCAATCGCCCGCGCGTGCTGGGCGTGAAATTCGGTTACAAATTTTGATGGCCGCGGGGTGACTTTTGGCCGCCACCTGACTAGAGAGCGGATACCCCGGCCAGCTCCGTCAGGCTTTGCGCGCGGGTGAGGGCGATGAACTCTCTTATATAGGAGGCATCCGCGCCGAGGCTGCTGGTCGCGGCGTACAACTCGCAGCGCAGCCCCAGCGGACCGATGGGGCGCGACACGACATAGCCGCGCTCGATGTAGTTGCTCACCGTCCAAGAGGGCAGCGCCGCGATGCCGCGGCCGCTCGCCACCAACTGCAGAATGGCCACGGTCAACTCGGCCGTGCGGCGTTTCGGATTGACGCCCGCCGGCGTCAAGCAATGCTTCATGAGGTCCAGCATTTCGTCCGGCACCGGGTAGGTGATGAGCGTTTCATTTGCGAAGTCAGCAGCCTCCAACCAGGCCTTGGCCGCCAGTCGATGCCGTGGGCTCATCAGCGCCACGCTTTCGTAGCGAAACAGCGGACTGAACACCACGTTGGGGTGCGCTGCCAGCGGGTCGTGAATAATGGCAAGTTCAGCCTCGCCGCGGTCGAGCAGCGGCAGCGGATCGAGGACGAAACCGGAAATGATGTCGAGCTCGACTTCCGGCCATAGGGACCGGTACGCATCCATTGCGGGCATCAGCCAGTCGAAACAGTTATGGCATTGGACCGCGACGCGCAGCGGCCCGGCGTGGCCCTGGGCCAGGCGAGCGACGTCCCGGCCGGCCTCAGCCACTTGCGGCAGTACAGCACGAGCCAGGATGAGTAAACGCTGCCCGATGGCCGTAAACCGCAACGGCCGCACGTTTTTCTCCACCAGCGCCGCTCCATAGTGACTCTCCAGGGCTTTGAGCTGGTGCGATAGGGCGGATTGAGTCAAGAACAGACGTGCGGCTGCTTTTGACAGGCTGCCACACTCGGCCAGCGCCAAAAGTGTCTCCAAGTGCCTGATCTCTAGGGCCGTGGATGACATGAGCCGGATTCATTCCTTCCATGAGAATAATGAGCTTTTATCATAGCGCGGGCCATCGCATGCTGTCACTTCGGTGCATTCGGTGCATTCGGTGCATTCGGTGAGGAGGTTGCGGTGGCGAATCCGGTGGCAGTGTCGTTCGAGTTCTTCCCGCCCAGCGATGAGGGCATGGGGCGCCAGCTATGGGAGTGCGTGCTGCGATTGGCTCCCTTGCAGCCCCATTTCGTTTCCGTGACTTACGGCGCGGACGGCTCGACGCGCTCTCGAACCCATGAATGCGTCATGCGAATTTTGCGCGAGACGAATCTCACCGTGGCGCCGCACCTGACGTGCGTGGGCGCTGCCCGCAGTGAGATATTGCGAATTGCGCAAGACTATTGGCAGCGGGGGGTGCGCCATATGGTAGCCCTGCGCGGCGATGTGCCCGCCGCTCATCAGCTGCCGGATGGGAGATATCGTCCCCACGACGGCGGCTTCGCCTACGCCTCAGATCTTGTGGAGGGGCTGTCGGCAGTCGGGAAGTTCGATTTATCGGTGGCCGCCTACCCTGAAGGACATCCGGAATCCGGCAGCATCGACGCTGATCTTGCGAACTTGAAGCGCAAAGTGGACGCGGGAGCGACGCGCGCCATTACGCAATTCTTTTTCGAGACAGATGTCTTTCTGCGTTATCGCGATCGCTGTGCGGCCGCCGGGATTCGCGTGCCGCTGGTGCCCGGGATATTGCCCATCACACGCTTTCCTCAGATGTTGCGCTTCGCCGAACGATGCGGCACGTCCGTTCCTTTGTGGCTGCGCCAGCGCTTCGACGGTTTGGACGATGATCCGGAGACACGCCGCATGATCGCAGCGAACCTCGCCATCGAGCAGGTGCAGCGGCTGCGCATGCACGGGGTCGATGAGTTTCATTTCTACACGTTGAATCGTGCCGAACTGACCTATGCCATCTGCCACGCACTCGGAATGCGGCCGCGCCTGATCGAAGCTCAGGTGGCTTGATGCCAAGCCCGCGCGCTCAGGACTTCTTGGCGCTATTGAAGGAGCGCTTGGTCATCCTCGACGGCGCCATGGGCACGATGATTCAAGGCCATCGCTTGAATGAGCAGCAATTTCGCGGCGAGCGGTTTGCGGATTGGCGCAGCGATTTGCGCGGCAACAACGACTTGCTGTCGATTACCCAGGCGGAAATCATCGCCGGCATCCACCGCGAGTACTTGATGGCGGGTGCAGATGTGATATGCACCAATACCTTCAATTCCACCGCCGTATCTCAGGCGGACTACGGCATGCAATCCTTGGTGGGCGAACTCAATCTCGCCGCCGCCCGTCTGGCGCGCCGGGTGGCCGACGAGGTGGCCCGAGAGACGGGCAGGCAGCGGTTCGTGGCGGGCGCGCTCGGGCCCACCAGCCGCACCGCCTCGCTGTCTCCCGATGTCGACGATCCGGGCTTTCGCAACATCACCTTTGATGAATTGGTCTTGTGCTATTCAGAAGCAGCGCGTGCGCTCATCGACGGCGGTGTCGATGTCATTCTGATCGAGACCGTGTTCGACACTTTGAATGCCAAGGCGGCGCTGTTCGCAGTGCGGGGCGTGCTGGATGAGGCGGGCATCGACCTGCCCATCGTTGTCTCTGGCACCATCAGCGACGCCTCGGGCCGCACCTTGTCGGGGCAAACCACCGCGGCGTTCTGGAATTCGATACGGCACGCGCGCCCGGCGGTTGTCGGGCTCAACTGCGCGCTCGGCGGCAAGCAATTACGGCCTTACATCGAGGAACTCGCACGCATAGCCGACACCTATGTGTGTGCGTATCCCAACGCGGGCCTGCCGAACGCCTTCGGCGAATACGATGAAACGCCGGAGCATACCGCCGCCATATTGGGCGAGTTCGCGGCCAGCGGCTTCATCAACATGGTGGGCGGCTGCTGCGGCACGACGCCTGCGCATATTCGCGCGGTGGTGCGCGCGGTTGCCGGAGTGCCGACACGCACCGTGCCTCGTATCGCGTCGGCCTGCCGCTTGAGCGGCCTAGAACCGCTCACCATCGACGCCACCAGCTTGTTCGTCAACGTCGGCGAGCGCACCAACGTGACGGGCTCGGCCAAGTTCCGCAAGCTCATCGAAGCCGGCGACTATACCGCCGCAGTCGATATCGCGCGGCAGCAGGTGGCCAATGGCGCACAGATCATCGATGTCAACATGGACGAGGGCATGCTGGACTCGCCCGCGGCCATGGCCAAGTTCCTAAGCCTCATTGCCTGCGAACCCGACATCGCGCGCGTTCCCTTCATGCTTGATTCCTCTAAGTGGTCAGTGATCGAGGCGGGCCTCAAGTGCGTACAAGGCAAGCCCATCGTCAATTCCATCAGCTTGAAGGAGGGCGAGGAGACATTCCTGGCGCAGGCGCGTCTGTGCATGCGTTATGGCGCGGCCGTGGTCGTCATGGCCTTCGATGAGCAGGGACAGGCGGACAGCATCCGGCGCAAGGTGGCAATTTGCGAGCGCGCCTTCGCGCTGTTGACGACGCGTATCGGTTTCTCACCCGAGGACATCATTTTCGACCCGAACATATTCGCGGTCGCCACCGGCATCGATGAACACAATCGCTATGGCTTGGACTTCATCGAAGCCACTGCGGCAATCAAGCAATCCATGCCCGCCGTGCACGTCAGTGGCGGCGTCAGCAATGTGTCGTTTTCGTTTCGCGGCAATGATCCTGTGCGCGAGGCCATGCATTCGGTGTTTCTGTATCACGCAATCCGCGCCGGCTTGACCATGGGCATAGTCAATGCCGGTCAATTGGCGATTTATGAGGACATACCGGCCGACCTGCGCGAACGCTGCGAGGATGTCATTCTTGCGCGGCGCGCCGATGCGACAGAACGGTTACTGGATATTGCACAAAACTTCAAAGGCGGCAGCGGCCCCAAGCGCGGCGATGATTTAGAATGGCGCAAGCTGCCGGTGGAGGAGCGGCTGCAGCATGCTCTGATCAAGGGCTTGGATGAGTTCGTGCTCGCCGACACGGAGGAAGCGCGGCTCAAGTCCAAGCGGCCCCTCGATGTGATCGAAGGACCGCTGATGGACGGCATGAACGTGGTGGGCGATCTGTTCGGCGCCGGCAAGATGTTCTTACCCCAGGTGGTCAAATCGGCGCGGGTCATGAAGAAAGCAGTGTCGGTGCTGGTTCCCTATATCGAGCAGGAGAAAGACGGAACGAGCCGGTCGAACGGCAAAGTGGTGATCGCCACCGTCAAGGGCGACGTGCACGACATCGGCAAGAACATCGTCGGCGTGGTACTGCAGTGTAATAACTTTGAAGTCGTGGACTTGGGGGTCATGGCCTCCTGCGAGAAGATTTTGGCGGCGGCGACTCGGGAAGGCGCCAACCTGATCGGCCTGTCCGGATTGATTACGCCGTCGCTCGATGAGATGGTGCACGTCGCCAAGGAAATGCAGCGCCTCGGCTATACGCAACCGTTGTTGATCGGCGGCGCGACCACCTCGCCGGCGCACACGGCGGTAAAAATAGATCCGCAGTATCAGGGCGCGGTCATTTACGTGAAAGATGCGTCTCGCTCCGTGGGGGTGTGTCAGCAATTGGCCACGAAGAGCACGCGCGACGCGTACATTGCCGGCACCAAAGCGGATCATGAGCGGCGCCGCGAGCAGCACCGCAACAAGAGCGTCAAGACACCGCGGCTGTCGCTGGTTCAGGCACGGGCGAAGAAGCTGCCAATAGACTGGGCAGCGTACCAGCCGCCGAAGCCTACTTTTCTAGGGATCCGCTGTTTCGATAATTATCCGCTCGCCGAGTTGCTGCCCTACATCGACTGGATGCCGTTCTTCAATGCCTGGGAGTTTTCGGGGAAATTTCCCGACATCCTGCGCGATCCGGTCGTGGGCGAGGCGACCTCCGCCCTATACGCCGATGCCACGCGCATGCTTGAACAACTGGTCGCTGAGAAATGGCTGCGGGCGCGGGCGGTGATTGGGTTCTTCGCGGCCAACAGCACCGACGATGACGATATCGCGTTGTTCACCGACGAGACTCGCTGCACCCGTGTGCTGCTGCTGCATCATCTGCGGCAGCAAAAATCCAAGCCGCAGAATCAGGCTCAGTCCTGTTTGGCTGATTTCGTGGCGCCTGCGCTCAGCGGCAGTGCCGACTACCTCGGCGCCTTTGCTGTGACGGCGGGCATCGGCATCGACGCACACGTGGCGCGGTTCGAAGCTGCCCATGATGACTACAGCAGCATCATGTTAAAGGCGCTGGCCGATCGGCTGGCGGAGGCGCTGGCCGAGCGCATGCACGAGCGGGTTCGGCGCGAACTGTGGGGTTATGCGCCGCAGGAACGATTGGACGGCGTCGAGTTGATCGACGAGAAGTATCAAGGTATTCGGCCTGCGCCGGGCTATCCGGCGTGTCCGGAGCATACGGAGAAAGCCGCTTTGTGGCGGCTGCTCGATCCGCAGGCGAACGCCGGCATTCAACTGACCGAGTCCTTTGCGATGTTTCCAACGGCGGCGGTGAGCGGATTTTATTTCTCGCATCCGCAGGCCCACTACTTCGGCGTGGGACAGATCGACCGCGACCAGGTGGCGAGCTACGCCGAACGCAAGGGCTGGACCTTGGCGCAGACCGAGCGCTGGCTCGCTCCCAATCTGGGATATGACCCGGACGTCGCGCCGGCGGCGGCAGTGGATGTCCCGCCAGATGCCGACAGGGCGGACGCAGCATAGGCCATCAAATCAGCAGCTTGATAACCAGGATGACAAGAAGGATCGCGAAACCCCGCCGCAACACCCGGGCCGGGACTCGAGAGGCAAGCTTCGCACCTAATGGCGCCGCGAGGACGCTGCCGAAGCTCAGTCCGATGAATGCCGGCAGAAATACGTAGCCCAGCATCGTGTTGGCTGCGACCGGGGCCGTCTGACAGCTGTAGAGGATCGCGCCGAAGATCGAAACGGGCAGCCCGATCGTGGTGGAGGTGGCAACGGCGCGGACCATGGTATGGCCGCGACTAGCCAGGAAGGGCACCATGAAGACGCCGCCTCCCGCACCGATGAGGCTGCCCGCGACACCAATGAGCGCGCCAACGAGACGATAGGTCCAAGCGCCGGTTTCAAGCGCTTTATCGGCACGCGTTTTTTCCGGCAACAGCATTCGGGCCGCGATGACGATCAAAAAACCACAGAAGATCGAGCGCAGGGTGCCGCCGGTCAGATGGGTCGCGACAATACTGCCGATCGCGACCCCGGTCAGGCTGGCCGGGACCGTGGTCTTCACCAAGCGCCAATCGACATTTCCCAGCCGGTGATGGGTGACAATCGAGGAGATCGAACCCACGGATACGATCGCCATCGACGTGGCGAGCGCGGTCAGCGGCGCGTCGGCGGGTCCGATGCCGAAGAGCGGCAGGGTCATGGTGAGCAGCGGAACCGCGATCAGCGCCATTCCGACCCCGATGAGACCGAGAAGGAGTCCGCCGACGAGACCTGCCGCAAAAAACAAACTTAATGAGAGCGTCAGTGACATGGAGGCTCTCGGCGGCCCCCAACCCAAGCCGGCATGTCGGGGCTCGCCGTCGGCCATGCATGGCAGGTGACGCATGCGGCGCTGACGTGTCGCTTTTGATGACACCCGATGCAACTCGCCATCGATGTCACCGCCGACAACTCCTGCATGGCGTCCAGATCACCGACAGATCCATGACACGATTCGCACTTCACCCCGGCTTGCACGTGTTTGCGATGCGTCCAGGTGACGCCGGGCAGAATCGTGTAAACGCGGACCCACGGGATCGGCTCAGCGGAATTTGCGTACGCTGTGAGTTTCTGGATGGCCGGCTTGTCGGTCGCGATCGCCGTATGACAACCCATGCAGACTGATGTCGCGGGAAAAGTCATTTGCCTACCGGGGTCGGAGTTGGTGTGGCAGGTGCGGCAATCCAGATGCAGGGCGGCGACATGCTCTCGGTGGCTGAACGGCAACGGCTGTTCCGGGGCCGGATGCGGTGCGGAATTGGCGGGCACGGTCAGCGCGGCAGGCGAGGAATGTTCGCCGCGCACGGCGGCCGTGACCAGCAGCGCCAGCACTGCGACACCGATGGGCCAATGGCGGGGGGTTGCGATGATCACAGGCCACCTGACTTGGCGCTCTCGGCTCCGATCGCCTGTTGCAGCGTCTTGCCGTCGTCCTGCAATATTACCGCGGCCGCATTGCGGCCCGGCATGCCGGAAATCGAGCCTCCCGGCGCAGTACACGCTCCGGTTTGATAGAGACCTAAAATCGGCAGCCGATAGGGCGCGAAGTTGCCCCAGCGGTTGTCGAAATGGTGCACGCTGCCGCGCCACATCGCGGGATTCATCCGTTCAATGTCGAGCGGACTCAACAGGAATTGGGCGAGGATCTTGCCCTTGGATAAATTCGAGGTGTGCTTGAAGTAGTGGGTGACGATCGTGTCGGCGACGTGCTCTTTGATCGCGTCCCAGTGCTCGGGTCCTTCCTTGAGGTGGTACGGCGCGACGCCCTCGATCTTCAACAGTCCTTGCCCGGGTGGGACTCGGCTGGCATCGAACACGGCCGGATGGACGACCTGGAGCGCGCAATCCTCGAGGTGCATTTCCCCGCGGGCATCGTCGGAGTTGAGCACAAAGATGCTTTCGGGATTCTGCATGATCGCTGCCTCGCAGCTGGACACCGAGCCGCTCGGGGCGAGTGGATAGCGGGGTGCTTCACTCAGGGCGTAGTGAAACTGGAACATGGCGAGTTCCGGTTGCATCAGTGCGACACCATCCAGCAGCGCATCACCCCACAGTTCGCGGGGCGCCATATCGATCAGCTGCTTGAGGTGGATCGTGGAAACGACGCCTTTCTCTGCCCGGAACTGGCCGCCGTCGAGGCATTCCACTCCGTTGCATCGGCCGTCTTCGATGAGCAGCCGGGTAACGGGTTTGCCGGTCAGGATGACGCCGCCATGGTCTTCGATCAGGCGTCCGAGCGCGACCGTCAACATGCCTGAACCACCCTTAGGGATCGGCCGCCCCGCCATGTGGTCCATCATCGAAAAGGCCTGTGCGCCCGAGCCGACATCGCTGCCCGGCGGACCGAAGAATCGTCCGCCCGAGAGACTGGCCGCACGCATGTAGCGGCTTTCCCAGACCTGATTGGCCGCGGCATACCCGGTCAGCGCGGCCAGCCTCTGGAAGTAAAGCCCGCTGCGGGTCTTCGCGGCATCGCCGGGGACCATCGCTTTGACACGCTGCCGCTCGGGCGCCAGACGCCGGAAGGTTTCGGCATCCGTCTTCGATACGCGTGCAATCGTTGCCGCGGTGCGCTCGATGTCATTGTGAAATACGGTGAGGGATGCGCCGTCAAGGAATGGATAGTGCAGGACCACGTCGGGATACAGGAGTTCGTAGCCGTAGTGGTCGAGACCGAGTTCGTTGTCGCGCAGAATGGGCGAGCGGGCGATGACACTGTGCGCGCTCGAACACAGATCTTCCTTGAATCCCGGCAGCAGAACTTCCGCGGTTTTGCAGCCGCCGCCGATCATCGCCCGGCCCTCCAACAGCAGCACGCGCTGACCGGCCTTGGCCAGGTACGCAGCACAGATGAGGCTGTTGTGACCCGCTCCGGCGAGCACGTAGTCGAATCGATCAGTGCTCGGGGCACGGGCGAACGCCGCCACCGCCGCCGGCATGAGCGCGGCCGATCTCAAGAAATCGCGTCGGGTCGGAGAAGTCATACGGGGGTCCTGGTTGCGCTGAGGGCGGCCTTGACGCGTTGGGGAGAGAAGGGCATGTCGCGCAGGCGTATCCCCGCGTCGGCGAGGGCATTGCCGAGCGCTGCGGCGGTCGGGCCTTGCGCGGCCTCCGCCACGCCGAGAAACGGCATCTGGGGGCGGTCTACTATGAATACGTCGATCGAATCAGGGACGTCGGCGAAGCGCAGGATCGGGTAGGCACCCCAGTTGAGGCTGGTACGGCCATTCTCATCGAAGGTCACGGCCTCGCCGCTCGTCCAACTCAGCGATTGGATGATCCCGCCTTCGATTTGGTTGCGAACGCCGTCGGGATTGACCGCAAGTCCAACATCGACGGCCGCAACGACCCGGCGGACGGCGATCCGTCCCGTCGTGCGCTCGAGTTCGATCTCCATCACGACCGAGCAGTAGGCGCCGCTGTTCTTGTAGCGCGCAAAGCCCATGCCGCAGCCGCGGCGTCCGTCGCCCGGCGGTCGCGTCGACCAGCCGAAGCGCTCAGCTGCCCGCTGCATCACCGCGACCGCGCGCTCGTCCTGCATGTGGGCAAGACGCAACGCGAGCGGATCCACCGCGCCGGCTTTGGCGAGTTCATCCATCATGCATTCGATGGAGAACACGTTGACGTGTGCTCCGAGCGATCGTAGTGCGGAAACGCGCAGCGGCATGTCCGGAAGGAAGTGGTAGACGACGTGCATATTCGGCAGTGTGTAGAGCGGGTTCGAATTGCGGTGGCCATCGCCTTCCGGCATTGGGATGGGTGCGCCTTGCGGTGGCCGAAATGCCGGCTGTAACTCACCGCCGATCCAAACGGCACCGGCGCGCTGCGGTCGATTGTTGTGGCGATTGCTCCAAATGTCGTGCCGCCACGACACGATGCGCTGATTCGCATCAAGCGCGGCTTCGAGTTCGGTCGCCATGGCGGGCCCCAAGGGCTCCCAGCCGAATTCCTGCTCACGCATCCACTGCAGGCGGATCGGCCGGCCCGACATCGCCTTGGCAATGAAGGCGGCGTCGGCGGCGACATCGTCGGCGCCGTTCTGGCCGTAGCAGCCGGCACCTTCGGCATGGATGACGTGGACGTTCTGCGGCGCGAGACTCAAGAGTTCGGCGACGAAGCGGCGCACATTAAAAATGCCTTGGCTATGCGTCCAGACGGTCATCACAGTGCCGTCGAAGTGCGCCAGGGCGCAGGACGGTCCGATGGAGCCGTGGCTCAAGCAGGGGCGTGTATAACGCGCTGTCACGGTGCGCACCGCGATCGCTGCCTCGCCCTGGGTGTCAAGAACGGGGATCTCCTGGGCCGGAAGGCTCTTGAGACTGGCGAACAGATCGTCGCTGAGAAAGACGGGGGTGGTCCGCACGGAGGGAGTTCGCTCGAGGTCGCGCATGGCCGTGATCGCAGTCCATTCCTGCTCCGCCACGACGGCGGTGAAGGAGCCGGCCTGGATCACGTTGACCACCCCCGGGCGCGCCCTGACGGCGGCGACGTTCGGTGATTGCAGCCGTGTTCCTTCACTCGGGCCGCGCACGACGCGCGCGTGCAGCATCCCCGGCGGACGCAGGTCATTCAAAAAGGCGCTTCCGCCGGTCAGTTTTGCCGGGATGTCGAGGCGCGGCAGGGCCCTTCCCACCGTTCGAAATTGTGCGGGATTGCGCAGCGGCACATCGGCCATTGCTTCGACATGCAGCGAGAGCGTCCGCGCCAGTTCGCCATAGCTCACGCGTCGACCGTCCGAATGGCCAAGATGCCCGTCACCGGTGGTCACAATCGCAGCGGCGCTCGTCCGCCAGGCCGCGGCCGCGGCCTGCGTCAGACGCATCCGCACGTTCGCCGCGGCAATTCGAATGGCGGTGCCGCTGTCTTGCATCGAGTGGCTGCCGGCGGTCAGACCCTCATCCGGTGTGCGCCAAGTGTCTGCGGTGATGAGTTCAATGCCGTAGGGAGAAACATCCAGTTCCTCGGCGGCCACTTGAGTCAGCGCGGTGCGGATCCCTTGGCCGAGTTCGGCCTTGCCGGTGAACACGGTGATATGACCCTCGCCGTCCACACGGATCCAGGCGTCCAGCCAGGGTGTGGTCTTGAGCGACGAGTCAGTCTCGGCTAGCGCTGTGCGTTGTCCGAACGCCCGCGAACCGAACGCGAAGGCCACGGTGAGCGCTCCGGCCGTGAGGACGGACCGCCGTGTCAAGGACACTGGGGCGTGGTACCGCGTCAAGGGCCGGACTGCGCGTGGGCCGACTTGCTGCGCAGCATCTCGACCGCACGCTGGACCGCTCGCAAGACACGCAACTGGGTTCCGCAGCGGCATAGGTTGGGCTGCATCTGGGCGCGGATCATGGCGTCGGTCGGCGCGGGTGTGTGGTCGAGGATGGCTTGCGCTCGCATGATCATGCCGGCCGTGCAATAGCCGCATTGCGCGGCTTGCTCGATGGCGAATGCCTGTTGCAGAATGCCGGGCTTCGCCGCCGTGCCGAGGCCCTCCACCGTACGCACTCGCCGGCCCTGCACAGCGGCAATCGGCATCAGACACGAGAAAACCGCCGCGCCGTCGACCTGAACCGTGCAGCTGCCGCACTGACCGAGACCGCATCCGTATTTGGCGCCGTTGAGCCGCAAGTCATTGCGCAGCACGTACAGCAGAGGGGTCGAAGGATCCGCCGTCACCTGATGGTCGGCTCCATTGACATTGAGGGTGGACAGGCGTGCTTTCATCAAGGGTCAGCGTTGCGCCGCGGCACGGTAGCGCTCGTCGACGTACCGCGCCGGATCGGTCAATGATTTGCGCGGGGTGCCCCAGTTGGACCGAATCCGCAGCACCGTCATGATCCCCTGCGGATCAAATGCGCCGCCGTGCGAAAAGCCTTCACGCACATTGAGCAGCGCATCGACCTCGCGCGCCGCGTCTTCCTCGGTCAAATTCGGCAGGTGACGTCGATAAATCGCCGTTGCCTCAATGCGGTTGTGCGGATCGAGCAGCCAATCGATGGCGTCGATCGTCGCGCGGATGAAGCCGACGAGGTCGGTGCGGTGGGCCGTCGCCCATCCATGCCGGGAGATGCCGACGATCGTCTGATAATGTCCGAGTACGTCGACGGCGTTGGCGAGACGCCGATATCCCCGGGACTCCGGCGCGATCTCGAGCGGCGTGGTCAAGATCGTTCCGGAAACCTTGTCCTGCATCAGTGCCTGCGCGCGCAGCTTCGTGGCGCCGACGGACACCAAGTGATAATCCGCATCCTCGAGCCCGCCCCGTCGCAGAAGCTCCCGCAGGACCAACGAGTAGCCGGTTGAGACCGAGTCCACGCCCAGCGTTCTGCCGCGCAGGTCCGCGTATTGCCGGATGCCGGGACCCACCACCAATCGAACCGTTCCTCGCGTGATGCCCATGAACGCAAAGTAGTCGCGTGTGGTCGACAGCGTGATCTCCCCCTGACCTTCTTGATAAGCGACCACATTGTCGAAGGCCGCGAAGGCGATGTCTTGTTCGCTCCGGTCGAGGCTTTGGAACAATACGACGGAGTTGGGAGTCGAACTGAGCGACACGGCAAGCCGCTCTCGGGCAAACAATCCCGTCTCCTCGGCTACCCAGACCGGCAGGTTCGCACCGCCGGGGAAGCTCATGACCCGTAGCGGGGCCTGTGCATGCAGCAGCGATGACATCCCCAGCAAGACACCGGCGAGCAATGCCCGCCAGCCTACTTGGAGTATCCCTACCATAGCGGACGGGCTGGCGGCGATGGTGATTGCGAAAATTGTCATCGGCGGGGCTCCTGGCGAGCAAACGTTTGCACCACAATTTAAGCGCAAATAGCCGCGATCTTTAATCAGCTGCAAAGCCACGATGAATCAAGCTGTTCTTGAGATCGGGATATTTCTCCGTCAACAGCGACCCGAAGTAGTAGGTCTTTGAGAATGCGGGACGTGTTCGAATCGTGTCGAGCCACCGACCGATTTCAACCCGGTGCTCCCAGAGCGTGCCGAGGCCCAAATCGTCCATTCGCACGATGACGGGCATGATCGCAATATCGGCCAAGGTGAAGTCCGACCCCATCAGCCAGGGTCCGCCGCTGGTGCGCAGCGTGTCGGCTATTCTCACGATGGACTGGCGCAGCCGTTCCAACGCCTTCGACATCTCTTGCTCGGAGAAGCCGGTCCGGCCCATGGCCAGGAGGAATTCCTTACGTAAGGGTTTCGATTCGGCCAAAGCAACGAACTCGGCCTCTGACATATCACGATAGTGCGGCAAAAACGCAAGATTGTAGGAGGGAATGCGCACCGCGGGTGTCGGCACCTCGTCGGTGTAGCGAATGAAGGACCGCATCGCTGCCCGCCTGACCGCATCACGCGGCACCAGAGCCGCGGGGTCGGGAAATACTTCATCGAGATATTCGATGATAACCGCCGAGTCGACGATTGCTGAGCCGCCGTGCACGAGGGTCGGAACCACGCCGTTAGGATTGATCAGCAGATATTCCGGGCGCAGCTGATCGCCCGAAAACAGATCGAGCTTGCGCTCAGAAAACGCAAGGCTTTTCTGGTGGAGAACGAACCGAACCCTCTGGCTACACGTGGACTGCGGTGCGTTGTACAGAATTAGTTCCGACATCAAAGATCCTTTGCGGCCGACGAATCGCGGTATTGCCTTTTTCTAAAACGAGCGTATTGTACTCCGTGCAAACGTTTGCGCATAGGGACGGGAGATCGTAGCGGATCATGAGCGAGCATCAACAGAAAAATCGCAAGGCGCCGCGAGGTAAGCCGACCAAGGCGGCGGTCTCCGAACGCCTCGAAATCCAGCCGGACGATATCGATCCTCATCACGATTGGTCGCGCCTCAATGCTCATGGGGTCATGAATGTCGATTTCGAAGAGCGCGTCGACTTCCGGCGTCTGCACCGCTATCGCTTGGGGCGTGCCCGGCAGGCGGTACGCAATTCGACCCTCGGCGCATTGTTATGTTTCGACAACAACAATATCCGCTACATCACCTCAACCGCGATCGGCGAGTGGTCACGGGACAAATTCTGCCGCTTCGCCGTGCTGAGCGGAAACGGCGAGCCGCATTTGTGGGATTTCGGCTCGGCTGCCGCCCATCATCGAATCTACGCGCCGTGGCTGCAGCCGATTTGTTGCCACGCCGGTAATGTCGGCCTGCGCGGCACGATTCCGCCCGATCAGGGATTGGTCAAGCGTGCAGCGCAGGAAATCTACGATGTGCTGCAGCAGCAGGGAGTCGCCGACATGCCCTTGGGCATCGATGTGATCGAACCGCCCATGCTGTTCGCATTGCAAAAATTGGGTCTGAAGATTGTGGACGGCCAGCAAGTAATGCTGGATGCGCGCGAGATCAAGAGCCGCGACGAAATCATGCTGTTGAATACCGCGGCCGCCATGGTCGATGGCGTGTATCAAGATATCTATGAAGCGCTCAAGCCGGGCGTGCGGGAGTCGGACATCGTCGCGATGGCAACCAAGCGGTTGTTCGAAATGGGTTCCGACGACGTCGAAGCCGTCAACGCGGTGGCCGGTGAACGCTGCAGCCCGCACCCCCATAATTTTACCGATCGCCTGATCCGTCCGGGCGATCAGGCTTTCTTCGACATCATCCAGGCCTATATGGGCTATCGCACCTGCTACTACCGTACCTTCGCCGTCGGAAAGGCGAGCGACGCGCAAAAGGATGCCTACACCAAGGCGCGCGAGTGGATGGACGCGGGGATCGCCAGGGTGCGGCCCGGTGTCGGGACTGACGAAATCGCATCGGTGTTTCCGCGTGCCGAAGAATTCGGCTTTCCCAACGAAATGGAAGCCTTCGCGCTGCAGTTCGGTCATGGTCTGGGTGTTGCGCTCCATGAGCGGCCGATTATCTCGCGCCTGGTCTCCCTCGATCACCCGCTCGAGATCAAGGAGGGCATGGTTTTTGCGCTCGAGACCTACTGCCCGGCCTCAGATGGCCGCTCCGCCGCGCGCATTGAGGAGGAGCTGGTGGTCACCAATACGGGTTGTGAAGTCATCACATTGTTCCCGGCCCAGGAACTGCCGATCGCGAACAGGTATTGAGCGCCCGCGCCGGCCGCTACCGCTAGT
>JAYTXS010000064.1:0-17066 GCA_043742845.1 Gammaproteobacteria bacterium | reverse complement strand
GGTGACCAATCGCAAAGTGCCCTGACCGGCAATCAGCGAACGATACGCAGTGAAAGAGAGGCTATCGCCCTTCTGCAGAATCTCATCCGGCGAGCCCGTAACGTACACTCTCCAGTCGCCCCAGCGCACTACATATCCGCGCAAGCGATAGCCGCCGTCGGCGGCTGTCAGTACCTATAAATGCTGTAGGCGTCCATAACCGTGCAGTGATTAACCGCCGGACAGCTCCGCGTTGTGCCGGCTTACCGCGTCGCCATCGCCGTCTTTGAGCCCGTTGAATACGAGGGTGGATACGACGGTCAGCGCACCCAGCGCCAGCAGCGCCAAGTGGATGCCGTGAATCATTTCCGTCGGCGTCGCATGCAGTTCGCTGGGAATGAAAAAAGCGGCGGCCAGGGATGCGGCAGCCACGCCGAAGCTGACGGCCATTTGCTGAATGGTGCTTGCAATGGTGCTGGCGGGGCTGATTTCGCGTTCATTGACGTCGGCATAGGTCAGCGTTCCCATGCTGGTGTACTGCAGCGAGGTGAGAAACCCGAACGTGAATGCCATCAGCACGATCATCCACACCGGGGTATGGACATCGATGGTCGAAAACAGAAGTATCATTACGCCCAATGAGAGGGTGTTGGCGATCAGCACCCGGCGGTAACCGAATTTTTTCAGGATTAACGGCATCGTCAGCTTCAGAGTCATTGCCGCAAGAGCTTGCGGCATGATCAGCAGTCCGGATTGGATGGGCGTGAAACCCAAGCCGACCTGGTACAGCAGCGGCAGCAGGAAGGGTATTCCGCCTATCCCTAAGCGCGTAAATAGATTGCCGCTGATGGAAATGCGGAAGGTGCGGATTCGCACCAATCCCAAGCGCAGTAGGGGATGCACCGTGCGCGTCGTATGCAGGCCATAGGTCGCGAGCAGGGCGGCGGAGATGGCCAGCAGGCCGAGCATCTCGCGTCCGCTCAAACTGGTCTCACCGAACACTTCGAGTACGTAGGAGAGCAGCGAAATGCCCGAGCCGAACAGCACCAGGCCGACGATATCGAGCGGATAATTGCGCTTCTCGCGGTAGTTTGGCAGGTGCCGATAGACCATGAATAGACCCGCAAGGCCTATCGGTATGTTGACGAAAAAAATGACGCTCCAGTGAAAGTAGCCGATGATGAGGCCGCCGAGCAGCGGGCCTACCATCGGGCCGATCAATCCCGGAATAGCGACGAAGCTCATGGCCGAGATCAGTTCGGACTTGGGAAAGGTGCGCACCATCGTGAGCCGCCCGACGGGAAGCATTAAGGCGCCGCCGCAGCCCTGCAATATGCGACAAGCGACCAGCCAGTGAATGTTGCTCGAGATGCCGCACAGAAAGGAGCCGAACGTAAAGATGCCGATTGCGGATGCGAATACTCGCCGCGTACCGAAGCGATTGGCCATCCAACCGCTGATGGGAATGAATACGGCGAGACTCAAGGTATAGCTCGCAAGCACGGCCTTCATGCTGAGCGGCGGCACTTTCAGTGCCAGGGCTATGGCGGGGACGGCGGTATTCAGAATCGTCGTATCAAGCGATTCCATGAAAAATCCAACGGCCACCAGCCACGGCAACAGCCGCTTGGCAGTGTCCGTGAGTGCCATATCGTCGCGTGCGGGCAAGCGAGAGCGCTGCCTTAAGCGCCGGCGAGCGCCGTATCGACGATGCGTTGCGCCTCTGCGATCAGCCGCCCCAAATGATCCTCGTCATGGAAACTTTCGGCGTAGATCTTGTAGATGTCTTCGGTTCCTGAGGGCCGCGCGGCAAACCAGCCGCCCTTCGAGGCAACTTTCACGCCGCCGATGGGCGCGTTGTTGCCGGGCGCACGCGTGAGAATTTGCTCGATGGGGTCGCCGGCGAGTTCCGTCAGGTGCACTTGCGCCGCGTCCAGTTTCGAGAGTTTCTTTTTCTGTTCTGCATTCGCCGCCGCATCGACACGATTGGCGAAAACCGTGCCCAAATCCCGGGTGATGGCGCCATACGCCTCGCCCGGATCTTTGCCGGTGCGCGCCGTAATCTCGGCCGCCAACAGCGCCGGCACCAGGCCATCCTTGTCCGTGGTCCAGACGGTGCCGTCCAAGCGGCTGAAAGAGGCACCGGCGCTTTCCTCGCCGCCGAATCCCAAACTGCCGTCGACTAATCCGGCCACGAACCATTTGAAGCCCACCGGTACTTCGTACAAGGTACGGCCGAGCCGACGGGTTACGCGATCGATCATCGCGCTGCTGACCACGGTCTTGCCGACGGCTGCGTCTGCCCGCCAGCGTGTTCGATTGCGAAACAGAAAGTCGATTGCCGTCGCCAGGTAATGATTGGGCGGCATCAAGCCGCTGCTGGCCGTAACGATGCCGTGTCGGTCGTGATCGGTGTCGCAGGCAAAGGCAATGTCGAATTTATCTTTGAGGCCGATGAGCCGCTGCATGGCGTACGGGGACGAAGGGTCCATGCGGATCTTGCCGTCCCAGTCCAGCGTCATGAAACGAAACGTGGGATCAACTTGGTCGCTGACCACGGTGAGATCGAGTTTGTAGGTTTCGGCGATGCGTGCCCAGTAGTGCACGCCGGCGCCGCCCAGCGGATCGACTCCCATCCGAATGTGGGAATCTCGTATCGCTTCCATGTCGAGCACGGCACCGAGGTCGCTCACATAGCTTTGCACGTAGTCGTGTGCATGAGTCGTGGCGGCACGCCTCGCCGCGGCGTATCCCATTCTAGCGACGGCGCTCATACCGGAGCGCAGCAGGTCATTGGCCCGCGCCTCGATCCACTGGGTCACGTCGGAGTCGGCCGGGCCGCCGCTCGGCGGGTTGTACTTGAAGCCGCCGCTGTCGGGAGGGTTGTGCGAGGGCGTAATGACGATGCCGTCGGCGAACCCCGTATGCCGTCCGCGGTTGTAGGTCAGGATGGCATGCGAAACCGCCGGAGTCGGTGTGTATTCGTCGCCCGCAGAGACCATGACCTCGACTCCGTTGGCGGCGAGCACTTCCATGGCGCTGGCAAACGCCGGCGCCGAGAGCGCATGGGTATCGAAGCCGATGAAGAGCGGTCCGTTGATGTTTTGCTGTCGGCGATATTCGCAAATCGCCTGGCTGATCGCGAGCACGTGATATTCGTTGAAGCCAATGTCGAACGAGCTGCCGCGGTGACCGGAAGTGCCGAAGGCCACGCGCTGAGCCGCAATTGCCGGGTCCGGGCGTTCGCTGTAATAAGCAGTTATGAGCCGCGGCACATCCACCAAGGACGCCGCCGGCGCCGGCTGGCCGGCGCCGGGATTGATCCTGGCGCTCAAGACGTTGCCAGCGCCGAGCTCTTGTCGACGATGCGCTTCATGAGCGCGGACCAGGACTTGACGAACGACTCTGCTCCCTCCACCTGCAAGCGAGCGGCCAGCGCTTGGACATCGATGCCGGCTTTTGCAAAGGCGCCGAGGACCTTGTCCGCCTCAACGCCGTCCTCGGCCATCACTGACTTGATCGATCCGCTCGCGGCGAATGCCAGCAGGGTCTTCTCCGGCATGGTGTCGATGGTGTCGGGAGCCGCCAGCGCAGCGACGTATAGATCGGGGGCGGCCTTCGGATCCTTGGTTCCGGTGCTCGCCCACAGCATGCGCTGCTTGCGTGCGCCTGCGGCTTCCAGATCCCGCCAGCGTTTGCTCGCCAGCAATTCGAGGTGCGCATGATAGGCGCGGCCGGCGACCGCGATTCCCAATTGATTGCGCAATTCCGCCGGTACCTTGTCGCCGACCGCACGGTCCCAGCGGCTGATGAAAAGCGAGGCCACGGAATTTATCTTCGGATCAAGGCCGGCGGCGACGCGGCGCTCGATGCCTCGCAAATACGCTTCTGCGACGGCCATATAGTGCTCGCTCGAGAACAGCAGGGTGACGTTGACCGGCACGCCCGCGAAAATTGCCGCCTCAATGGCGGGCACGCCGGCCGGGGTACCGGGAATCTTGACGTACAAATTCGGTCGCGCGGCCTGCTTGTGTATGCGTAGCGCGGCTTCGAGCGTGGTCTTAGTGTCGTTCGCCAGCAGCGGCGATACCTCCATGGAAACCCAGCCGTCGATTCCGGACGTGCGCTCGAACACCGGCCGAAACAAATCGGCGGCGCGGCGCAAATCCTCCAGTGCCAATTCGACGAACAGTTCCTCGTCCTTGAGGCCAGCCTGCGCCTTTTGGCGGATGCTGCCGTCGTAGGCCGCCGTATTGCCGATGGCCTCATCGAAAATAGTGGGATTCGAGGTCAGGCCGGTGACGGATAAATCATCGATGTAGCGGCGCAACGTGCCGTTGTCGAGAATTTCGCGGGTGATATTGTCGAGCCAGAGGCTCTGACCCAAATCGTGCAGGCGTTTCGTGATTGTCATGGCGGTACCTGGAAGTCGGATAAGTGATGGTGGATGAGATCGCCGATAGCCTCTACGGTCATATCGGGCGCGGGTGAAACGGATGTGGCCTGCGGGGCGAGCGCGTAGTGCCCTTGGCGCACGAACACGGTTGTTAGTTTACTCTTAAGCACGGATTTCATAGCCGCCAGCAGATTGGGCTTATCATCGACCATGACGTAGTGATTCGCAGGGAAGCGCGCCTGCATATGATCGAGCTCTCGCTCCTTGTGCAGATAGATCATGACGCGGCCATCGACGGCATCCCAAATACCCGAGCGCTGAATCTTGCGCGGCTGAAAGACGATGTCGCCGTCCGACAGCACCACTGGCCGGCCAAGTTCGTTCAAGTGAGCCACCGCCTCCAGGGCGCGCGGAAATGCCCTGGCGGCGAAGGGATATTCCAATAGGAACTCGGACATGGCCAGCAATTCAGGGTGATCATCGAGTCCGGTGCGAAATGCCTGCAAGCTTCCCAGGTAGTCGGCGAGTCCCAGTTGTTCACGCATGCGGCCGAATATCGTCCAGTAGCGCGCGCGTTCGGCGGGGCCGAATGCCTGCTCCAGTCGGTCGCCCAAGTCCGCAGCAAAACGATCGTTGTCCAACAAAGTGTTGTCCACGTCCAGCAGAAAGATCGTCTTGCCATCGTTCACATTCAACACGGCGAGGTTTTCTCGGCGACAGGGTCGTGCCAAACGTCCCAGCCCTTGACGATCTCGTCCGCTGCGGAAGGACCCCAGGACTCGGCGGCGTATTCCAGCACCGGTGTCTGCGTCGTCAAGACCGGATCGACTACGCGCCATGCCGCCTCGACGCTGTCATCCTGGGTAAAGAGCGCGGTCTCGCCGCGAATGGCATCCCCCAGCAGACGCTCGTAGGGCGATTTCTCGGCCCCGGAGTTGTGCCTAGCCACCAGTTCGACCGGTTCGCCGCGCATTTGTTCGCCGTTGCGCTTCACCAATGCACCCGCGCTGATAACCACTTCGGGACTCAAGCGCAGGCGGAAATAGTTCGCCGGCATCTCGGCACCTGAATCAAAAATCGCGAGCGGTGGCCGTTTCAGCGTCACCGTCACCTCGGTGGCGCTCAAGGGCAAGCATTTTCCCGTCCGGATGTAGAACGGCACGCCGGACCAGCGCCAGGTGTCGATGTGCAGGCGCAGCGCGGCGAACGTCTCGATTTGGGAATCCTTGGCCACTCCATTTTCATTGCGGTAGCCGGTGAATTGACCGCGCACCACCTCTTTCGGGTCGAGCGGGCGCATGGCGCGGAATATGCGCAGCTTTTCGGCTTGCATGGCCTGTGGCTCGTGGCCGGTCGGAGGATCCATGGCCAGCAAGGCGGTCACCTGCAGCAAATGGTTTTGCACCACGTCGCGAATCGCGCCGACCTCTTCGTAAAAAGCCCCCCGGCCGTCCACGCCGAATTGCTCGGCCATGGTGATTTGCACATCCTGGATGTAATCGCGATTCCAAATCGGCTCGAGAAAGGTGTTGGCAAAGCGGAAGTACAGAAGATTCTGCACCGCTTCCTTGCCCAGGTAGTGATCGATCCGAAAAATGGACGCCTCCGGAAACACCTCATGAAGCGTGCGATCGAGCGACTGTGCCGTGGCGAGATCGCGACCGAAGGGCTTCTCTACGATGACCCGGGCGTTGTCCGCGCAGCCGGACTTTGCGAGCCCTTGCACCACGCTGCTGAACATGCTGGGTGGAATTGCCAGATAGTGAATCGGCCGGGCCGCGGTACCCAGTGTCTGCTTCAATGTGGTGAAGGTCGCAGGATCCGTGTAGTCGCCGTCCACATAACGCAACAGCGCGGCTAGCTTGTCGAAGCATGCAGCTTCGAAATTGCCGTCTTGTTGGATGCTGTCGCGTGCGCGTTCCTTGAGCTTATCGAGAGTCCAGCCGGCGCGCGCCACGCCGATGATTGGAATGTTGAGCGCGCCGCTGTGAACCATGGCATACAGCGCGGGGAAGATCTTCTTGTGGGCCAGGTCGCCCGTGCCGCCGAAGAAGACGAACGCATCGGATTCAAGAGTGGTCATTCAAGGTCTCGCCTGTTGTTCGCGCCGCAGGCGCTGCAGCTCGTCCAAGAGTTCGAGCGCGAGTGCCACACCGGCAAGATTGATTTCAAGATCCCGCTCCAGGCGCAAAGCCATGCGCGTGCGGCGCAACGCCGCGCCGCTGAAATGCCATTCGTTGGTGCTGACTGTGACCGCATGGATCACCCCTTCTTCGACGTATTCGACAATGTGCCGTTCATCAACCGCACACATGCGGCTCAAATCCTTGAGGGTGAGTACCGCTGATTCCTCGAATATTGCGCCGCTCAGCGCCGGATCATTCGATGTGGACATGATGGCTACACTCCGAAATTGGCACGAGGATTAAAGGGCTGCGCCGCGGCAACGGCCGCCGCGGCAAAGGCCGCGTACGCGGCCTTTGCTTGGTCGTCGTTCGCCGGCGGCAATGCGATCTGAAGAATGACATAGAAGTCGCCGGGCGGAGCGGTGGGAATGCCGCGCCCCTTCAGCCGCAACTTTGTTCCGGCATGCGAGCCGGCGGGTATTTTCAAGTCGACGGTTCCGGTGGGCGTGGGCGTGTGGATCGTAGCGCCCAAGGCGGCTTCCCAGGGAGCGGCCGGAAGATCGAGATACAAATCGCGGCCCTCGACTCGAAACAAGGGATGCGGCTGAAACTCGACTTCAATGAATAGATCTCCGGGGGTGCCTTCGCCGTGCGCGGGCGCGCCTTGGCCGCCCAGACGGATACTCTGGCCGCCCAGGATGCCTTTGGGCACCTGTACGTTGAGCACACGTTCCTTCGACACCAATCTGCCGGCGGAATCTATGTCAGGGACCCGCAAGGACAGCGCCCGCGTTCCGCCTTGCAGCGTGGCCTCGAGGTCTAGCAGCACTTTGGCGTGGTGATCTTCCCCGCGTCCGGGATGAAATGCACCGCGCGACGCGCGGCCTGCGCCGCGCGCCTGAGGGCCGAACAACGACTCGAAAAAATCGCTGTACGCCGAGTCGTTGCCGCCCGCGCCGCTGAATTCGAAGCCGGCACCCCAATCCGGCGGCGGCCTAAAATCCTCGCCGGCACGGGGGCCCTGTCCCAGCTGATCATAGGCCGCGCGCTTCTCGGGACTTTTGAGCACTTCGTAGGCCTCGCCGACCTCCTTGAAGCGCGCCTCCGCGTCCTTCTCCTTGCTCACGTCCGGATGATACTTGCGGGCGAGCTTACGGTAGGCTTGCTTGATCTGCGCCTCGGTGGCGTCGCGCGCCACACCCATCACCTTGTAGTAGTCCTTGAACTCCATCGTACCTACCGATCCATGTGACGCAGCGCATGAGGATACTATGCGTGGCGCACAACCGATCAAATAATCCTGTAGGCGCTCTCCTACTCTAGCGGGCCTCGGTTACAGTTGATAAGCGACGGTCAAGAGCAAGCCTTCTGCGATGTCTCGCCACAAGCCGGGAGCGCGGCCATCAAAGGGTTGCGACTTTAGAATCAAGGCTTGAATCCAATTTGCCAACCAGTCGATTTCGCGGGTTCCGTAGAAGACGACGGCGCACTCGTAGTTGAGCAGAAGGCTGCGCGAGTCCAGGTTGACCGACCCGGAAACAGCGAGTGAGCCATCGAATACCACGGCTTTTGCATGATTCATGTGGGACAGCAAGTGAATGCCGACGCCCACTTCGCTGAGCGCGCGCAACGCGCGGTGGCGCACGAAGTCCGGCAGGCGATGATTCGACTTGGCGGGGATGCATAAGTCGATCGAGACCCCGCGCCGCGCCGCCAAGCGCATCGCCATTTCCAGCGCGGCATCGGGCACGAAGTAGGGCGTCACGGCAATGATTCGTCGGTGCGCACGGAAACAGGCATCGATCAGCAGAGCCTGCACCGTATCTTCGGTTTGATCCGGACCGCTGGGCAGAAACTGGGCTCGGCCAAGGACAGGGTCAGGCGCCGAGGTATCGGCTGCCGCGGCAACGGCCGCCGCGGCAACGGCCGCCGCAGGTTTGCCGCCGGCAGCCACCCAATCTGCCTCGAATTGGCTGGCGGCCGCATGGGCCACGGGGCCGTGCAAATCAAAGGATAAATCGCGCCATGGCGGCGCGCCGTTTTTACCGGTGAAGTATTCCGCCGCGAGATTTCTACCGCCCGCCCAGAGTCGCGCGCCGTCGGCGATGGTCATTTTCCGGTGGTTGCGCAAATTGCGTGGACCTTGCGTCTTGCGGGCAAACAAGGGGCTGAACACCGCGGTCTCGATACCGGCTTGTTGCCATTGTCGAAAGCAAGATCGCGGCAACTGGGTTGCACCGACCCCGTCAATGAGCAGCCGCACCTGCACGCCGGCACGCGCCAGCGCCATCATCCGCAAGGTCACCTCGCGGCCGAACGCGTCATTTCCCAGAATGTAAGTGCAAATATCCAAGCGTGAGGTCGCGCTCTTCATGGTTGCAAATAGTGCCGCTGCCGATTCGCCGCCGTCTTGGTGCAGCTGGACCGCAGCGGGCGCAGCTCCCGGCAATCCGAAGCTCTCGATGAGCTCCTCGGCCCAATGCCTGGCAGGCGCAGGAGTGCCGGACATTCGCCAGGCTTTGCGGGCCACTTTGCGGCGCCCAAAAATTATATAGGTGGGCAGCGCAAAATATGGCAGCGCGATCAAACTCAAGACCCACGCGATGGCGATCGATGGCGGACGTCGCGTGCGCTCAAGGCGTGTCGTCAAAACATAGATGAGTAGACTGATCACGATGACCAGCGAGTGAATGGTGATTCGCGGAAACCAGCCGGTCACGGCAAATCCTTCACGGGTTGTCGAACTGCCGCCATACGGCTGGCAGCAAATCAGGCAGGTCTTCCGCCAGAAGGCCGGGACCAAAAAGGGCGGCCGCGGCCCCATGCATCCAAACGCCGGCCGCCGCTGCCAAGAATGCATCCATACCCTGTGCGAGCAAACCCAGAATCATGCCGCCGAGCACGTCACCGGAGCCAGCGGTGGCTAGGTTGGCGGATGCATTCGTGTTGACGATAGCGCGGCCGTCTGGAGCCGCGACGACGGTGTCGGGGCCTTTCAATACGACGATTGCACCGCATTGCCGTGCAGCACTGCGGGCGCGCGCCAGCTTGTCGCCCTGCAGGTGGAATATCCGCGCGAACTCACCTTCATGGGGGGTGATGACGCAGGGTCCGCGGATTGCCTGCGCCAGTTCTTGCGATTTGGAGGCGAACGTGGTGATGGCATCTGCGTCCAGCAGCACCGGCCGCGCCGTCGCGAGCAGTTCGAGCGCCTTCTGGCGAGTGCCGTCGTTGACTCCTGCGCCAGGTCCGATTAGAAATGCGCTGTAGCGCGCATCCAGAAGCAGCCGGCCCAAATCAGCGTCCTCAATCAACGGCTGCACCATGATGCTGGTCAGTGCGGCGGCGTACACGGGGAATGCGATTTGCGGGACCGCAATACTCGTCAGGCCGGCTCCCATGCGCGCCGCGGCACGTGCCGCCATTCTGGCCGCTCCGGTCATCGGGTAACCGCCGCACAGCAGCGCATGGCCTCGTGAGTACTTGTTGCCGCAGGCCTGTGCCCGCGGCAAAGCTTCCCGCCACAGACTAGGATCGTTCTCCCAGGTGTCGATGGCGATGGATTCGATTACTGCCACCGGAATGCCGATATCCGCGACGACAATCTGCCCACAGAGGTCTTTGCCGGGCAGCAGCACATGGCCGGGCTTCTTACGTGCAAAGGTAACCGTGCAATCTGCCTGACACGCGCCCACGCTCTCGCCGCTGTCCCCCATCACGCCGCTCGGTATGTCGACTGCGATCATGGGTAGCTGATGGTCGGCTACCGCTGCCAGAGTCTGTGCGAGATGCGAATCCAGGGGGCGGCTCAATCCGGATCCAAACAGGGCATCGACGACTAGTCCCGCGCCCTCGATAGCGGCGGGGGTCACGGGTAAGATGCCCCCGCCCCAGCGCATGGCGTGTACTCTCGCATCGCCGCGAAGGCTCTCTTTGCTGCCTACCAAGGCGACACGCACCGGCCAACCGGATTGAGCGAGAGCAACGGCGATGACGAAGCCGTCGCCGCCGTTATTTCCTGGACCGCATAGAACAGTGACCGGGCGAAGCGGCCAGCGGCGGATAATTTCCTGCGCGACGGCGTCCCCCGCGTTTTGCATGAGCGTGTGGCCGGGCGTGCCCAGTGCCGTCGCTGCGCGATCGGCGTCGTTCATCTGTGCGACGCTGAGCAGCGCCGACGGCAGCGCGCGCAGCGAAACCCGCGGCGCATTCTTCATGCCATGCTGCCGACGACGGTGCCGACCAGGGTGGTCACCGCCATGGCGAGAGCGCTCCAAAATGCGACTCGCAGTGCACCCTTGCGCACGTCGGCCCCGCCGACCTTTGCGGACCAGCCTCCGAGTAACAGCAAGCACAGCAACGACACCGCCACGATGGATGGCATGAGCTGTCGCTGCGGTGCCCACGCCGCCACCAGCAAGGGGAGGGCGGCGCCTGCGGCAAAGCTGGCGGCCGAGGCCATTGCTGCCTGTAAGGGTCGTGCTGCGGCGATCTCGGAGAGTCCCAACTCGTCGCGTGCGTGCGTCCCCAAAGCGTCATGCGCCATGAGCTGCGCAGCCACCTTCACGGCAAGAGCGTGATCGAGTCCGCGGCGCACATAAATCTCGGTCAGTTCTCTGCCCTCGCCGGCGAAATCGAGCTCAAGTTCGGCACGCTCCTGTGCAATGGCGGCCGCCTCGGTATCGGCTTGTGAATGTACCGAAACGTATTCTCCGGCGGCCATGGACATCGCTCCTGCGACCAGCGCGGCCGTGCCGCTTAGCAAGATGTTCGCCTGCGACGCATGCGCCGCAGCAACTCCGAGGAGCAAGCTGGAGGTCGAAACGATTCCGTCATTGGCGCCTAGCACACTGGCCCGCAGCCAACCGATTCCGCCCAATCTGTGGCGCTCATGACTGCGTGGAAGCATGCCTGTCCTGTATATATTTACAGCGCAGCGGAGTCCGCGCTGAAACTACGCTCTGCCGGTCTTGGGCCCCAAGAAATACCACAGAATAAATCCGAGCACGGGCAGGAGGATCACGAGCACGGTCCACAGAACTTTCTTCCCGGTGTCCCCGCCGCTTTGAAAAATATTGATGATCGCCCAGACATCGGCGACTAGTACGATGAGTCCGAATAGACCTTGGTATTGCATTTGTTGTCCTTGTTGGCGGCGCTGCCTCCATAAGCTACACGCTTGCGGGCCGATCTGGCAAAGGTCTTGACGCTGCGACCCTGGGCCGGCGCCGCAGTCACCGCTTTCACATCAGCAGCAGCACGCCGGCGATGGCGCTCAGGCACAGCACCATGTTTTCGAACATCGCCTGATTGATCCGCAGCACCATCCAGCGGCCCGCGAAGGCTCCGATTACCACGGCGGGCGCGAGCAACAGGTTGACGCTGAAGCTTTGCAGGGTGATTAATCCCAGACTCACCATGAACGGTACTTTGAACAGGTTCAGACACATGAAGAATACCGCCGCCGTGCCGACGTATTGCATCTTGGGCAGACGCATGGACACGAGATAAATCGCCATCAGCGGACCCGCCGCATTGGCGACTAGAGTGATGAATCCGGCGAGCACTCCTACTGCAGCCGCGAATACCCACGAAGGGCGGCCTGTCGCGGCATCGGATGAGGTCGACCGATAACGACGCCAATAGCTCAAGGCCGCCAGGGCAACGATGATGACGCCGATCATTAATCGCGCCTGACGATCCGAAATCGAGCCCAGAGTGAAATAGCCGAGCACGACGCCGACCGCTGTAAAGGGAAACAGCTTCCACAAATAGCGCCACTGAGTGTGTCTGCGGTAGGACAAGACCGCGACCATATCGCCGAATATCAGCAGCGGCAGCACGATGCCGCTCGCCTGTTTACTGCTTGCAAAAACATGGTTGAACAGGGCCACGGATAGGATGCTGAGGCCCGTAATGCCGCTCTTCGAGACGCCCACCATAAAGGCGCCGAGAGCGACGAATATCCATTGCATCGGTTCGAATGTCATAATCTACGGGAATTCCCATGCCGAATCTTTACCAAGATACCGCGGAACCTGGCGTCGCGTTGCCAAAGCTCGAGGGCAATCGGCGTGCGAGCGTCGTCGTCGTGGGTGCGGGAATCACCGGCTTATCGACAGCGCTGCACCTGGCCGAGAAAGGTACCGAGGTTGTCGTGCTCGAGGCGCAAGAACCGGGGTGGGGCGCGTCGGGACGCAACGGTGGCCAGGTCAACCCGGGTCTGAAACTCGATCCAGACGTCGTGGAGCGCGACCATGGCGTCGATTTGGGAAGCCGCATGAACGCGCTGGCGGGATCGGCGCCGGCATTTGTGTTCGAACTCATCCAGCGACATGCCATTCGTTGCGAGGCCCGCCGCAACGGCACCTTGCGCGCCGCCATCCGGCCGGGACAGGCGGAAAAGATTCGCGTCACGCTGGACCAGTGGGCGCGCCGCGGTGCCCCGGTTGAATTTTTCGACGGCCTCGCGATTGCGCGGGCCACCGGCACCCATCGTTACGTCGGAGGCATGTTCGACGCGCGCGGAGGAGATTTAAACCCTTTGAGTTTCGCGCGTGGCCTGTGCCGCGCTGCCCTCGCGCACGGCGCCGTCATCTACGGCCGCAGTGCGGCTCTCGGCATCGATCGAGAAGGTCAATCGTGGAAAATTCAGACAGAGGCCGGCACAGTAACGGCGCCGCACGTAGTGCTGGCAACCAACGGCTACACCGACGAACTGTGGTCCCGCTTGCGGCGTACGGTGGTCCCGGTGTTCGGCGCGATGGCATCGACGGCGCCACTGCCGGCGGAGATTGCATCACGGGTCATGCCGAGCCGCAGTGTGCTGTACGAAAGTGGCCCCGTGACGGTGTACTACCGTGTCGATGGAGCCGGGCGATTGCTGATCGGCGGCCGCGGCCCGATGCGCGAAATCTCTACGACCTCCGCGCTGCCGCACTTGCTGGCGTATGCGCGGCGCTTGTGGCCTGAGCTTGCGCGGGTGGAGTGGAGTCACGCTTGGGGCGGACGGCTGGCAATGACCAAGGACCAGTATCCGCACATCCACGAGCCCGCGACAGGAGTACTGGCGTGCTTGGGGTACAACGGACGCGGCGTCGCGATAGCCACAGCAATGGGTGCGCAATTAGCCCGCCGAATTCTGACGCCTGCCGCTGACATTGATATGCCTATTACGAACTTGAAAACCATCGGCTTGCACGCACTGTGGCCGTTGGCGGTGAGGGCGGTGATTGCGCGCGGCCGCCTCAGCGATTTTTTGGGAGTAGGTTGACGCCTTGCGTTGCACGCCGCGCGTTGCACGCCGCTTCAATTATCAGTGTAGAACTGGTGCAGGCGGTGTAGGTCGATAATCACGTCGTAGCGCTGATCGGCCGGCAATTTCGGCCCCAAGGAGAACTCGTAGAGCGAGTCGAGATTCTCGGTGCCGGGGTGCAGGTCGTGCATGGCCCGCTTGAACATTTCCTTCGGCACCCATTCTGAATTCGACGACAGCGAACCAAACTCGTCGTGATAGATCGTTGCCGTGGAAATGTCCGCCGGCGTCGACATGATCGCAAAGATGCGTGGATGCGGGCCATTCAGATGCACCTGCTGCGCGCCTGCCTTGATCAACCCCCACTCATTGCCTTGGGGAACCGCAATCAACGCGTACACATGGTGTTGTGCAGTAAAAAAGGCGGTGACCAATACGATGCCCGCCAGCGCGCGGCGGCTCAGCGGTCCCCAGCTTTGCGTCAGGGCACCTATCGACGCCACCAGGAAGCACAGCAGCACTCCCGTCATTGCCAATATCGTGCGGTAAGTTGCGTAGTGCTCGGAGGCGATCAAGCTGACACTGCACGCGAACACCGGCAGACCGAGCAGCGCCGTCAGCCAGACGATGCCGCGAGAGCGGCCGTAACGGCGCCACTCGAGATAGGCGCCCGCAATTAGAATTGCGCCGACGAGAGCTGCGCAACCAAAATATAGCGCATGGTCGCGATGATTGTTGTCGTTCAATACGAATAGGCTGAGTGCATTCGGCATCGTTTCCTGCAGGAACCAGGCGATCTTCTCGCTCCAGTGATGCTCAAATGCAATGCGACCCGATTTGACGAACACCCCGTTCGCATACAGCACGCTGATCACGCCGTAGGCCAGGCCCAATGTCCCGACCACGAATCCCACATGCATGCCGGCCCAACGGGCGCTCTGCGCCAGGGTGCGATGGCGCTGCACGATCAATGCTCCGGCAAGCGGCACCACATAGAACAAAACGCTGGACTGATATATGAGGCCGCCTACCACCATGAGCCCAACGGCTACCAACCATTGCGCCGCCGCACGACCGCGGCCGCCGCTCAAACCCACATTGAGCGCGCCCTCGACCGTGAAGAACGCGCCGAACGCCAGCAGCGCAGTCGCTGCATAGGGCCAGCCTACTGCCCATGCTGCAATCACCTGTTCGGATGGAATCAAGGCAAGCAGCACGGCAAAACACAGGCTGGCACCGAATGACCAGCCTACTGCCCGTAGACCGCGAAAGCTCACCAATGAAATCGCTCCCAACAGCAGCGATGACATAAAGCGCAGCCACTGCAAGTCGTGCACAGTATCGGCCTGGCCGAAGGTTGCCTGCAGCAGCCAGCCATAAATCGGCCGCGCATGCGACGCGCAGAATTTAACGATAACACCAGGCTCCTCGTGCGCCTCACGCATGTTGGAATAGTCGTCGCGCAATCCAAACTCGTGGAAAGTAGCCGGCCAATAAGTGACCAACGGCACGAGGAACAGGGTCGCGGTGAGAATCCAGGCGCGCAACCCCAATACGCTGCGACGTTGCGCCGCCACCGCAGTACCTGCGACGGGAACAGGTATGGAGGGCTCGGTGACGATGTTTTCAGGAACGGACATGGGACGCCATTTTAACGGTACGGGACGCCAAAAAGTCGCGCGCAAACCGCGAAAAATGCGTTAAATATCTGTTAACTAGGCCAAATTGAGCGGCATGCGGCTCATGCCGCCACGCACAGATTCTTGCCGGCGTTTTTGGCGCGATACAGGGCGCCGTCGGCACGATCGAAAGCCTGTTCGGAAGCATCGCTTTGGTGCAGTTCGGTGATACCGCAGGACGCTGTCACGCGCACCGGCGTGCCGCGGAAATGAAATCGTAGACGTTCGACCGCCGTTCGCACTTGATTGGCGAGGGTCACGGCTTCCTCAAGCGTAACGCCGGTCAGCAGCACCGCGAATTCTTCACCCCCGATCCGCGCGACGAAGTCCGCGGAGCGTAGCGCCGTCGTGAAACATCCGGCGACGCTCTGCAGGACGCGATCACCGGCGCGATGCCCGTAGCGATCGTTGATGGATTTAAAACTGTCGATGTCCCATAGCAGCATGGCGAGCGGCGGCCCGCTTTGTGCGCGCCGTGCGATCTCCAGCGCGAACCGCTCCTCGAAGGACTTTCGATTCGCGACGCCGGTGAGGGGATCGACCCGCGCAACGTGCTTTTCGATGTCCAACTTGGAATGTAGTTCCTGAGTCTCCCGTTCCAGATCCGCAATCCGTGCACGCATATGATCGGCGCGCCCGTTGTATTCGCTCAGCCGGGATTGCTCGCGCGCGCGAAAGTCGCTCACCTGTTGAGCGACGGATTCCAAGCGCGCACTGACGGTGGTCTGCAGCAAGGCTAATTCCGTGGCTTCGCTTATGTCGTCGGTGAGCCCGCGGACATGCGACATCACCGTGTCGCTCAGCGATTGAGTGTCGTCAAAGTGACTGCGGTTGGCATTGTTTGATTCGGTCAAATAGCCCGCCACCTCCTCTAGCCGCCCGGTGACCTCCGACAGCAACGCGGCGGTCTGCAGTCGCTCGCGCGCCAGCAGCTCGCTGCGCTCGAGAATCATATCGGCAGCGTGTTCCACGATGGCTGCCACGGCAGCGTCGGATTGAGCGATGGCCAACTCGGCAAGCAGCGCCTCGATGGCCGCGACCGACGTCGCCCCCGGCTTGAGCCGTTCGAGCAGGACGGCGACGGCGGCGCAGGTCGCGTCGCAGCGCCCGGATTTAGCGAGGGACGGCGGTAGAGAATCCAACTTCGGTGCGGCGCGCCTCGCGGTCGAGGACACGTCGTCGACCGCGATCACCGCCATCGTTAACGATGCGGCTAGCTGCTCGAGTTCGACGGCTTCGGCATTGCGTCGATTGGCAGCCGCGAGCGCTGTCAACTGCTCGTCTAGCTTCGAGTCCACGCCCAAGCCCGCGGCGCACAGGCGCCCGATCAGGCGCCGCAGCAGCTGTTCGACCTCGCGCCAGCGCTTCTCCTCGGTTTCCATTTCGAGAAGCGAGTCGCGATATTTTTGTTTCCAATCGGTGGGTTCGGGCACAGGCTTGGTTTCGCGTAGACAGATCGGATTATCGGCGCCTTTGCGGGAAGCTTTAGTTGTGGCAGCCCGCACTTCCGGCACCAGGAACCTTGATGTAAGTCCCATCGGCCGGGCCATCCGCAATATACGCTTCGACCCAGGAAATCGTAGAACCATCGTGCTCAAGTCCGTCTTTTTTTTCGCCATATTGTTGTGCGC